>NZ_JAYKGW010000013.1:0-35386 GCF_035285525.1 Okeania sp.
TATAGCAGTCGAAGCAAAGAGCGCGGACATAATGCTCGAAAAATTATCTAGGAAAGATTATGCCTGCTCCTTATAGCTATGACTTAAGACAAAAAGTTATGAAGGCCATTGATGGTGGAATGACTAAAAATCAAGTAAGTTCTATATTTAAGATTAGTCGTAATACCATCAATATTTGGTTACATAGAAGAAGAGAAACTGGGGATATAAAAGCTAAAACAGGTTATCAAAAAGGATATAATCCCAAAATATCAGACGCGCGAAAAATTCCGAGAATTTGCCCAGATTAATAGCAGTAAAACTCAAAAAGAAATGGCATCTGAATGGCCAGAATTGGTTAGCGATCGCACTATAAGTAAAGCCTTAAAAAAATTACAAGAAAAAAAAACTTACGGTTACAGAGAAAGAGATGAAGACAAAAGAAAAGAATTTATAGCCAAAATTAGTCATAAAAGGCCAGAACAGTTGGTGTATATAGATGAATCAGGTATGGATAATAGAGAAGATTATGGTTATGGATGGAATGAATCGGGAAAAAGCTATTACGATTTCAAGTCAGGAAAAAGAAGTCTAAGAGTAAGTATTATAAGTGGTTTGTGTGAGGGAAAATTAGTTGCTCCATTAACATTTGAAGGTTCTTGTAACCGTCTAGTTTTTGAAAAATGGTTGGAAGAAAAATTATTGCCTCAATTAAAAACAGGACAATTAGTAATATTAGATAATGCAAGTTTTCACAAATCCTCAAAAATTAGAGAATTAATAGAATCAGTGAATTGTGAAATTGAATATTTACCACCATATTCTCCTGACTTAAATGAAATAGAACATTATTGGTTTCCAATTAAAAACCGAGGCACGAAAGTCAGAAGGAACAATAGAAAATTTTCGTATTGAGAGTTGATTATGCTGTTAAATTAACGTCCTAACCTTTGCTTCGATTGCTATAACAATATTGTCAGCATTCAGCAGTCAGCTAGCCTCTTTCAGAGGAGCTTCGCTAACAGCTATCAGCTTGATCAACTTTAGCTAATAACTAAGACTACTTGTTCTTTAATTTTCTGCTTCAAAATATAGTAGAAGTTAATGTTTGCTTCATCTAAACTCCACTTTTAAAGGCTTATTTCTTAAAAAGCTGAATGCTGACTGCTAATAGCTGAATGCTTACACAATCTTATTTTATTAGTGTAAGAAATTTCATTCCTTTTAGAGAATAGGAAATGCTAATAGCTAAATGCTTACCAGGGAACAGATAATTAAGTAAGAATTTCAGTTTTTTTAATTTGCTTTTTGATTTGTCACAACTTATTTAAAATTGCTATATTTAGGATTACTATAATAATTCAACAAAAATATCAAGAGGGCAAATACAACACTTAACTTACGGTTTGCCACAATGACAGCGATCGCTTATTAGCCTTAAATTAGAAACATAAAAGAACAAAAGTTAAGACTTACCAAACCAAGCAATAAACTTGCTTTATTCTCATGTTTTGAAAAAGTTCGGCAAATTGCCTGGTGTGCTGATGAATAATTTCATTTATCAGTTTTAATTAGGGTTTGCCTATGGAAAGTCTGATGGTTAGGGTAGGGAGTAGGGAGTCGTAGGGACGTTGCATAAGGGCGTCCATACAGAGCTAGGAAGAATAGGAGTTATAGAGGAATTAGTTGTAAGAATTGTCTGTTAATTTTTCTACTCTTGTATAATCCTTATATGCTAACTTTTTTAACCTTTTTGACCTAAAAGCTGGTACTTTTTCCCCACCTAAAGTTGCTAAAAGCTTTACAAGTTAGTTAATAACTTGAAGTTCTTGCCAATAAGACTAGCTGACGGCTGAATGCTGAATGCTGAATGCTGATATCTAATCTTTAATGAGGTTCGGTAAATACCCCTTCATAGAATACTCTAACTAACCGCAGTATAGATATAAATAACTTAATATTTCAGACTAAACCTAAACTCAAACTAAATTATTGAGATTAAATATTAGTCTTTAAGTCAATCCCCAAAATAGGGTTGACAAATAGGCAAAAATTTTGTAACAAATGGAGCAAAAAAACTGTTATGGCAAAAGTAGTCGGAATTGACTTAGGTACAACAAACTCTTGTGTTGCTGTTATGGAAGGTGGTAAACCCACAGTTATAGCTAATGCAGAGGGTTTTCGTACAACCCCCTCCGTAGTAGCTTACGGCAAAAAAAGAGAACAACTGGTCGGTCAAATCGCTAAACGTCAAGCGGTGATGAATACCCAAAATACCTTCTACTCTGTAAAGCGATTCATCGGACGTAGATTTGATGAAGTAACTAACGAAACTACTGAAGTTTCCTACAAAGTTCTCAACATCAATGGCAATGTTAAGTTAGATTGTCCAGCATTAGAAAAACAATATGCCCCCGAAGAGATTTCAGCTCAAGTTTTGCGTAAACTTATTGAGGATGCTAGTAAGTATCTTGGGGAACAGGTAACGCAAGCCGTAATTACCGTACCTGCTTACTTCAACGACTCCCAAAGACAGGCAACCAAAGATGCTGGTAAGATTGCTGGTGTGGAAGTCCTCCGGATTATCAACGAACCAACTGCTGCTTCCCTAGCTTATGGTTTAGATAAAAAAAGTAACGAAACTATTTTAGTATTTGACCTTGGTGGTGGTACATTCGATGTTTCCATTTTAGAAGTAGGTGACGGTGTATTTGAAGTATTAGCAACTTCTGGTGATACTCACCTTGGCGGTGATGATTTTGATAAGAAAATTGTTGATTATTTAGCTAGTGAATTTCAAAAAGCAGAAGGTATCGACCTCCGTAAAGACAAACAAGCTCTACAACGTTTAACAGAAGCAGCAGAAAAAGCTAAAATTGAACTTTCTAGCGTTACTCAAGCAGAAATTAACCTACCATTTATTACTGCTACTCAAGATGGACCTAAGCATTTAGATGTAACTCTTACCAGAGCTGAATTTGAAGGTCTATGTTCCGACCTTATTGATCGCTGTCGGATTCCTGTAGAAAATTCGATCCGGGATGCTAAGTTAGATAAAAAAGCTATTGACGAAGTAGTATTAGTTGGTGGTTCTACTCGTATTCCAGCAGTTAAAGAAATTGTCAAGAAGGTATTAGGTAAAGACCCGAACCAAAGTGTTAACCCTGATGAAGTGGTAGCTGTTGGTGCTGCTATTCAAGCTGGTGTGTTAGCAGGTGAAGTTAAAGATATTCTCTTGTTAGACGTTACTCCTCTATCTTTGGGTGTGGAAACTCTGGGTGGAGTAATGACTAAAATTATTCCCCGTAACACTACTATTCCTACCAAGAAATCAGAAGTGTTCTCAACTGCTGTAGATGGTCAGACAAATGTAGAAATCCATGTACTACAGGGTGAGCGGGAAATGTCTAATGATAACAAGAGTTTAGGAACTTTCCGCTTAGATGGTATCCCCGCAGCACCTCGCGGTGTACCTCAAATCGAAGTTACTTTTGATATTGATGCTAACGGTATTCTGAATGTAACTGCGAAGGATAAGGGTACTGGTAAGGAACAGTCTATTAGTATTACGGGTGCTTCCACTCTTCCAGATACAGAAGTTGATCGGATGGTTAAGGAAGCAGAAGCAAATGCTGCTGCTGACAAAGAACGTCGCGAGAAAATTGACCGCAAAAACCAAGCTGACTCTTTAGCATATCAGGCTGAGAAGCAAATTCAGGAATTGGGAGATAAGGTTCCGGAAGCTGATAAGACTAAGATTGAAGGTTTGGTTAAAGATTTGCGGGATGCTGTTGGTCAAGAAGACGATGAGAAAATTACTGCTTTAACTACTGAGTTACAACAAGCTCTCTACACTGTTAGCAGCAATATGTATCAACAAGCTGGTGGCGCTCCTGGTGAAGGTCCAGCACCCGGTGGTGATGGTGCTGCTGCTGACTCTAATGCTGGTGGTGGAGATGATGTGATTGATGCTGATTTTACTGAATCAAAGTAAGTAATCGATAATTAATAATTAATAATTACAGGACTTACGCAAAGAAACCCGGTTGATCGTAGAAACCGGGTTTCTGGATTCCCGTTGCTTTAGTCCTGAATTAATAATTAATAATTAATCTATTCGCTCCATTAATTAATGAAAATTCCCTGGAACGTCCCTACTATTTCTTTTCTAAAAATGTCAGGACTTACGCATAATCGAGGAGTTTTGGTCATTTGAGATTGCTATCCTGACGGACTGCTTCGCAAACGCTGTGGCTCGCAATGACAGAAATACGTTGCGCGTGCGTAAGTCCTAAATGTCTAATAATTGATATAGTAGTTATGTCATGTCCGGATAATCAGCGATAGAAATCCGTTCCGCTTACGCGACCAAAAAACCTTTTTCCTTTAAACCTTTACTTCTCCTTCTGCCTTCATTTCTCCAAAATTTAACTATTCAACCGGACATGATATTAAAGCAAAGGTCAGGCAATTTCTAAATCCTAAAATCTTTTGATAGTCTACTTTTCCCTGTTCCCTATTCCCTCCATACCTGTTCCCTCCATACCTGTTCCCTATTCCCTAGTGCGTAGCGCTGTAACTGATGAAAAAACATTCTCGTACTATTCCAGATAATGAACTTCAAACTGCTAAGGTTAAACAACTGCGTCAACTTAGTGACTTACTTGATAATGCGATTCGTGTTCCTGGTACATCATTAGGTGTTGGTCTCGATCCCTTGCTAGGATTAATTCCTGGTGGTGGAGATGTTTTGGGCGGATTAATTTCTGTTTATATTGTGTTCTCTGCTGCCAAGATGGGATTACCTAAAGAAACTCTGACACGAATGGCTTCTAATATAGTGTTTGATTCCCTTGTTGGTATTGTACCTGTTATTGGGGATTTATTTGATGTTGCATGGAAAGCAAATTCTAAAAATATGGATTTGTTGGAGAGTCATTTAAAATCTCCTCAAGTTAGTAAAAAAGCTGATAGTTCGTTTATTTTTCTACTTTTAGGTGGCTTGATTTTATTTGTAATTGTTATTGCTATTTTAGGTTTTTTTATTATTAGTTTGTTATTAAAAATAATACAATTTATTATGTCAGGTATTTAATGTTAGTAATGTCATATAGAACCCATTTTGTGTGGGTGCATCTCATAGCGTGCCAAAATACTTTTTTCCTATTCCTTATTCCTTCTAAACCAGTTAAGTTTTCCCTAAAAGCGGTAAATTTTTGGCTTTATTCATGCATTGAGATGCACCCTTTTGTGTCTTTACAAAACTAGGGTTTGCGCTTCTTCAGTCTCTTGGTGAAGGTAGGGAGTAGGTAGGGACGTTGCATAGTCCCTACTGGATTTTGATTATGGCTCCAGTGGTTCATCAAGAGTGAAAAGCACTGTAACTCAGTATTTCAAGCCTCTGACTTGAGTCGAAGTTTACTGATAACTGAATTGCGCAGTTCCTCCGGAGGAGGCTAACTGATAACTGATAACTGATAACTGATAACTGATAACTGAAATGATCATTCAGCTAATAATGAACAATTAATAATTAATAATTACCCCTTCTTAAAAGAAGGGGATTGACTAATCATGAAAATTTTTGATTTATCCCCTAGAATAGGGGAGGCTTCCAGGGGTGAATTGTTGAATGAATAATTATTGACTATCAACTTTTAATTATTAATTATTCAGTAATACCTTTGAGATTTAATCAGCAAACCCTAACTACTCCCTACTCCCTACCATAACAAAAAGACTTTTTTTGCCAACCCTAGTTAGTTAGAATGTCTTTCCAATGCTAACTGAATCAAAGTATCTACCAACTCATCAAAAAGAACACCACTAGCTTCCCAAAGCATAGGATACATACTCGTAGAAGTAAAACCAGGCATAGTATTAATTTCATTAATCAAAATTTCTCCACTTTTTTCCACATAGAAAAAATCTACCCTGGCTAAACCTGCTGCATCCACAGCTAAAAATGCCTGGGTTGCCATTTCTTGAATTTGAGTAGCGATCGCTTCACTCACCCGCGCGGGAATAAATAATCCTGCTTTTCCTTCTGTATACTTAGTTTCATAATCATAAAAATCACTATCATAAGTAATCTCACCAAGTACAGAAGCTTTCGGGTGATCATTCCCCAACACTGCACATTCTAACTCTCGCATTTCCACACCTGCTTCCACAATAATGCGTCGGTCATATTTAGCAGCATCATCCAAAGCAGTTTCTAACTCCGAACGGGTGCGCACCTTAGCAATACCAACCGATGAACCTAAATTTGCAGGTTTCACAAAACAGGGATATCCTAAAGCTGTTTCAATATCATCACACAGTTTGGGAAACACACAAGGATTAGACCAAATCTGCGATCGCATTACTGCCATATACTTCACTTGAGGTAAACCTGCATGAGCAAAAGCAATTTTTGTGGCTATTTTATCCATACCCATTGCTGCACCCAAAACTCCAGAACCGACAAAAGGAACCTGCATTAATTTGAGTAAACCTTGTATTGTACCATCTTCCCCATTCGGACCGTGGAGAACTGGAAACCAAACATCTACCTCTGCTACTTCGGGAGGAAGTTGCCAGAGAAGGGATGTTTTGGAGTCATTATTATTTTCATCCGTCAGTTGGGATGGTTTACCAGACTCTAGCACTGGTTGGGAAAAATCAGTTGGTTGCCAACGACCATCTTTTTGAATATATATTGGCATTAATTCATATTTTTCTGGATTTTTTCCTTTACTTAAGGCAGTAGCGATCGCTTTAGCAGAGCAAATGGATACTTCATGTTCCCCGGAGCAACCACCAAATAATAAACCTACTCGTAATTTTTTCATTCAGCTTCCTTTAACAAAATTTTACTGTCAGATAGATTACCATAAGCTAGCAGAAACAAGGAAGAAGGTTTTCAGGAAGTCAAAAGTCAAAAATCAGAAGTCAGAAGTTTTTAAGGAGATGGGGAGTAATTTTTTGCCCAACTCATGCTCAAAATGCGCTCCTATAGTGCTGCGCTGCCGCGCAACAGGCAACAGCTCATTTGACAATAGGGAGAATAAATTACCGATAATATAAGACTATTAGTTCTTGGACACCTCCTGCAATCTGGAAATATTAAGTGCACACATTACTATATTTGAGCATAGTATCATGTTCGGATAATTAGTAAGAAAAAACTTTTTTTAAACCTTATTTTTCCCTTCTACCTTCGTTCCGCAAAAATAAAAAGTAAAATCAATTCTTCTTGCCTATTCCCTATTCCCTCTTTTGTAGATATCTATGGTAAACTTGTTAATGTTATTTTAATTAAAAATTCGATTATATAACTGTAAAATTATGCCCAACTCCAAACGTAATTCTTTTGATAAAATAAATCCCAAAGGCGATCGGGTAGTTTATTCAGAATTTGGTAATAATGCTAGTTCTCCAGCAACAGAAAGAGCATTACCAAACTTACCGCCAAACCAACAAAATTTAAGAGTACAAGCATCCCGCAAAGGTCGTAAAGGAAAAACAGTTACTATTATTAGTGGGTTTCAGTCAGACCAAGAAACTTTAACAGCTTTACTTAAACAACTGAAAAATCAATGCGGTGCAGGTGGAACTCTTAAGGATAATGAAATAGAAATTCAGGGGGAACATAAAGAAAAGTTGTTAGATATTTTAACTAAGTTAGGTTATAAAGCTAAAATTAGTGGAGGTTAAAGTTAGTATTAAGCTATTAGACTTCTCCAGAAAAGAGGTATGGAGGCAATGAGCAATGGGAAGAAGTAATATGGATAAGAATTGATTTCCTGTTTTTTATTTTTGGAGATGTTTATGTCTTTAAAGTAAGAAAGCAGTAAAAATTGAAATATAAAACTATGTCATTTGGTTGCTTGATTGTACTTACTAAAAAGCTGAAAGGTGAATGCTAATAGCTGAATGTTACATAAAGCTTTTATGCCAAGAAAGCAATAGCTAATAACTGACAGGGAAATGGTTACTTTAGAGGTTATAAAGTTATTAGAAAAATCAGGAAAATAGAATATATTTACTGTAGGTAACTATTAGCAAAGCATTAATTTTCTGAGAGTAAGCTACCAATAATATTTATGGAATTAAGCGGAATTTAGATTTTTGCTTTGTAAGTTGAAATAGGGGTAAGCATTCAGCAGTCAGCATTTCCTTCGGAAGCAGTCAGCTATTTATTTTAGGAGTGAGATAAAAGCTTTGTTAGTTGAGGCAAGGTAAATTGAATGTTGCTATCAAAACTAACTTTAAAGGTTATATTCATTAAAAGCCATTTTCATATCTTAAGATAGAGTTTGCTGAATGGGAGTACATTCCTTTTGCGCGGCATTCTGGAGGAAAGGAATAGCTGAATACTTACAAGTAGGGAAGAATTAAAATTATATTATTGGAGAATATATAAATGTTTAGAACAGTTGCTTTAGTTTTACTGGGAACTTCTCTTGGTTTTGGATTTTCTATGGTAAGTGATGGTGATGGTTTTGCGATTAAAGTACCTCAAATAGAAGCAGGAAAATTAGAATGTCGTTGGTTGCCTGAAAATCATTCCAATAATTCTTTTGATGAACAATTTTTAGAACCAAGATATTAAATAATTAATAATGAAAATTATAGCAAGATGCGCTGATATTGGAATATTTATGATGCCAAGAAAATAGAAATGCTATAATATCAACTTAAATAATTTTCATTGTGATTAAAAAAAAGCAATATCTCATAATTTGGGATTGCTTCTTTTTAATTTAAAGAGTTTATAAACGAAGTTTATCTAGGAAATTTTCTGGTTTGAACGGCAATTATGGCAATAAATCTTCTGTAAGCATTCAGCCGTCAGCTATTGCTTTTAGTTTGTAATAAAAGCTTTTTCATTTTAGAATAAAAATTACTACAAAAGCCAGTTTTTAGTAAGCATTTCCTGGGTCATGCTGCGCCAACAGCTATTCGCAATAAAAACCTTAACCATAAGGAGGATATTTAAACTAATAAAGAAAGTGAAAGCTGAATTTTGTAGTCAGATAAAATTCCTCAATCATAAAGCTTTTATCTCAAAGTAAAATAGATGGCTGAACACTGAGTGCTGAGTGCTGAATTATAAATGCTTACAACCTTCTTTCTTAGAGCTAAATTAGTTACTATACTTAGGCTTTAGGAATTTGCTGTCCAATAACTCCTAATTAATAAAAACTAAGTATAATATTAATCGGAAAAATAATCTGGTTTAATAAACAAAAAAATGAATAATTATAATAAATCTCATGGTTGTAGCTGTCACGATGAAGAAAATAATAATCATATTAATCAACCTACACAAGATGCAAATTTAAGACAGGAAATTTTACCTTTATTTCCAGTCACTATTATCTATATTTTCAGTTTGATTTTCTATCAACAATTACAAAATACTGCCCACGGAATAGGACAATACATATTATTTATTCCTATCTATATATATAGTGGATGGACTGTACTTTATAGGGCAGGGAAAAATATTTTTAAAGGTAGAATATTTGATGAAAATTTTTTAATGAGTGTGGCAACATTAGCAGCGATAACTATTGATAAATTACCGGAAGCAGTGGCAGTAATGTTGTTTTATCAAATTGGGGAAATACTCCAAGAATATTCGGTCAAACGTTCCCGTATTTCTATCAAGTCTTTATTAGAAGTTCGTCCTGATTATGCAAATTTAAAAATTGATGATTCTTTAGAAAAAGTATCTCCAGAAATAGTAGAAATTGGCAGTAAAATAGTTGTTAAACCTGGCGAAAAAATTCCTTTAGATGGTGAAATTATCTCTGGCAATTCTCAAGTTGATACTTCGGTGTTAACTGGAGAATCAATACCTAAGTTTTTCACAGTTGGGGAAACAATATTAGCAGGCATGGTTAACCAAACGGGAGTATTAACAATTCGGGTTAGTAAAGCATTTTCTGAATCTTCAATTTCCCGAATTTTAGAATTAGTTGAAACTGCCAAAACGCATAAATCTCAAACTGAAAGATTTATGACAATTTTTGCTAGTTATTATACTCCAGTAGTTGTTTTTCTTTCCTTGATAATTGCTCTTTTACCTCCTATATTTATCTCTGGTGCGACTCATGGAGATTGGATAAATCGGGCATTAATTGTATTAGTTGTTTCCTGTCCTTGTGGATTAGTAATTAGTATTCCTTTGGGTTACTTTGGTGGAGTTGGTAGGGCTGCAAAAAGAGGAATTTTAGTCAAAGGTTCTACATTTTTAGATGATTTAGCTGTTCTTAAAACTGTAGTTTTTGATAAAACTGGAACTTTAACAGAAGGGAAACTTCAGGTAACAGATATTATGACAAAAAATGGCTTGACTAAATCAGAATTAATAGAAATGGCAGCTAAAGTTGAATCTTTATCAAATCATCCTATTGCTCAAACAGTTTATAAATATAATTCCCACAAAATAGATAATTCTGATGTGTCAGAATATCAAGAAATTGCTGGATGTGGAATTAAAGCAAAAGTTGGGAATAAAACAGTTATTGCTGGAAGTTATCGCCTGTTAAATATAGAAAATATTGAACATGATATTTGCGATATTGGAGATACAGCAGTTCATTTAGCAGTTGATAATAAATATGTTGGTTATATTATAATTTCTGACCAAATTAAATTAGATGCTGCTCAGGCAATTAAATCTTTAAAAAATTTGGGCGTGGAAAAAACTGTCATGTTAACTGGAGACCATCGAAGTGTTGCTCAACGGGTGGCAAAAAATCTCGGTTTAGATGATTATAAAGCAGAATTATTGCCAGAAGATAAAGTTACTGCCATTGAAAAATTACTACATCAAAAAAATGGAAAAGTTGCTTTTGTTGGTGATGGAATTAATGATGCTCCCGTTATTGCTCGCGCTGATGTTGGTATAGCGATGGGTGGTATGGGTTCCGATGCAGCGATCAAAAGTGCAGATATTGTGATTATGACTGACTCTCCTTCTCAGGTTGCTGAAGCAATAAAAGTTGGCAGGAAAACTCGTCGTATTGTTTGGCAGAATATTGGTTTTGCTTTGGGGATAAAAGGTTTGTTTATTTTGTTGGGAATAGTCGGGTTAGCAAATATTTGGGAAGCAGTTTTTGCAGATATGGGTGTGGCGTTAATTGCAATTTTTAATTCTAGTCGAGATAATTTATGAGAAACAATATTAATAGATAAAATATAATGTTTAAGAACTATCAAGATATATTTTTTGCTGTAGTTGGTGATGTTCACGGCCATATTTATAAAATGATTAATTTACTACAAAAATGGGAAAATAATTCTCATCAAAAGCTAGAATTTATTTTGCAAATAGGAGATTTTGAACCGCACCGCTACGAAACCGATCTAGTAACAATGGATGCACCTAAAAAATATCGTAAATTAGGATAATTTCCTGATTTTATCAATAAAAAGCTTCTTTTCCTTGGCTTCTTTGGTTTATTGGTGGTAATCACGAACCTTATGGTTTTTTAGACAGAATTAATGCAGGTACAGAAATTACTAATAATTGCTATTATTTAGGTAGAGTTGGAACGGTGGTTTGATCAGGTCTAAAAATTGTAGGAGTTTCTGGTATTTATCAAGAGGATAAATTGCTGGTTTCTCGACCTAAAGTTTCTGAAATTAGTAGTTATTCTAATCAGGATTATATTGCTTTTACAGAATCAGAAATTATGGAAGCTTCAGACTGTAGATATACAGATTTTTCTTATTACATGACTGGCCTGCTAATGTTATAAATCCGGCAGATGCTGAAGAGTTTGAACAGCAACGAAGGAGTCAAGGTTATTACGATTTAGTGGGAAATGAATATGTCAGAATGTTAGTAAATGAGTTAAAACCAAAGTTAGTAGTTTGCGGTCATTTGCACAAAAGTTATCGGAACCAAATATTACTTAATTCTGGGGATTTTACAGATATTTGTTGTCTAGCAAATGTTCAATCAGGAGTTGATGCCATTGCAATTTTTCATCTGAATAAAACAGGTAAAATATTAGAAGTTATCTGACAAGAAACTGTGTTTGTGGAACAGAGATATTAGTATGATAGGATATCTAATATAAACGAGGTAAATCTATCGGGAGCTTTCCGACTCATACTGAAAATATTTGATTATTAATATTTGTACTTCCTCTGCAGAGAATCTACTTTAACTTAATTACTGCTTCCTGATGATTGACTTACTAAAAAAATGGGAAAATAATAGGTGAAATCTCAGCAGTTTTATCAATGAATAATTTGGGAGCTTTCCGACTCATACTGAAAATATTTGATTATTAATATTTGTACTTCCTCTGCGGAAAATCTACTGTAATATTATCTGACTTTAGAGTATTATAAAAAACCGGGTTTGTGGAAAAATAGGATATCTAATACAAACCTGACTTCTATATTTAATATGATAATTTTACACCTAGCTAAAAATTTCCAAATGACGTACTATTAACTGATAAATTAATAACTGATAACTGATAACTGATAACTGAAATGAAACCCATAATAAAAGATTCAGAACGTTTAGAAAATCGACTTAAAGAAATTCCCCAAACTCCGGGAGTTTATCTAATGCGTGATAGTAGCGATCGCATCCTTTATATCGGCAAATCTAAAAAACTAAGAAATCGGGTTCGTTCCTATTTTCGAGAAAGTAAAAACCATAATTATCGTATCAATTTAATGGTACAAAAAATTGTAGAAATTGAATTTATTGTCACAGATACGGAAGCTGAAGCTTTAGCATTAGAAGCTAATCTAATTAAACAACATCAACCACATTTTAATGTCTTACTTAAAGATGATAAAAAATACCCTTATCTTTGCATAACTTGGTCAGAAAATTATCCCAGAATTTTTATTACCAGAAAACGTAGATTAAGTAAAGCTAAAGACCGTTATTATGGTCCTTATGTTGATACTAGACTTTTGAGAAATACTCTACATTTAGTTAAACGAATTTTTCCTCTACGTCAAAGACCAAAACCTTTATTTAAAGACCGTCCTTGTCTAAATTATGATATTGGTCGCTGTCCGGGAGTTTGTCAAAAATTAATTACTCCAGAAGAATATCATAAAATTGTGCAAAAAGTGGCAATGGTTTTTCAAGGTAGAACTGGAGAATTAATTGATATTTTGAATACTCAAATGGCAAAAGAATCTGAATCTCTAAATTTTGAAGCAGCAGCAATGATTCGCGACCAAATTAAAGATTTAGATTCTCTCAATGCTGACCAAAAAGTTTCTTTACCAAACGACCAAATTTCTAGAGATGCAATAGCTTTAGCTGGAAATAATCAAATTTCTTGTGTACAAATATTCCAGATTAGGGCAGGAAAATTAGTCGGTAGATTAGGATTTATTGCCGAAACTCCTAATGTAGAAAAAATAGAGAATGAGGAATTAGGAATGATTTTGCAGCGGGTTTTAGAATCTCATTATCAAGCATTAGATTCTGTAGAGATTCCTACAGAAATTATTGTGCAAAATGAATTACCAGAAAGTGAATTTTTACAAAATTGGTTAACAGAAAAGAAAGGGAAAAAAGTCGATATTTTTGTACCTCAAAGACAGGTAAAAGCTGAATTAATAGAAATGGTAAAAAAGAACGCTGAATATGAGTTGGCAAGACTAGAAAAAATGAGCGATCAAAATAATGCAGCTATGACAGATTTAGCAGAAATATTAGATTTGCCAGAGTTGCCCCATCGCATCGAAGGTTATGATATTTCTCATGTTCAAGGTTCCGATGCAGTAGCGTCGCGGGTGGTATTTATTGACGGTTTGCCAGCAAAACAACATTATCGACATTATAAAATCAGAAATCCAGAAGTACGTTCCGGACATTCTGATGATTTTGCGAGTATGGCAGAAGTTATTGGGCGACGGTTTCGTGACTATGAAAAACAACCGACTGTAGAGAAACCAGATTTAGTGATGATAGATGGTGGGAAAGGGCAACTTTCGGCAGTAGTAGCAGTGATGGAAGAAATGAATATATTTGAAGAAGTGCGGGTAGTGAGTTTGGCAAAGCAACGGGAGGAGATTTTTTTACCAAGGGAATCGTTACCTTTAAAAACTGATGCTGAACAACCGGGGGTACAGTTGTTAAGGAGGTTGCGAGATGAAGCACATCGGTTTGCCGTGAGTTTTCATCGGGATAAAAGAAGTCAGAGAATGAAGCGATCACGTTTAGATGAAATTCCCGGTTTAGGGCAACATCGACAAAAATTGTTATTGGCGCATTTTCATTCCGTTGATTATATTAGGATGGCAACGGTGAAACAGTTGACAGAAGTATCGGGAGTCGGACCTAAGTTAGCACAGCAAATTTATGATTATTTTCATTGAAATAGGGAGTAGGGAGTGGGCAGTAGGGAGTAGGAAAGAAGAGAAAAGAATGGATGATTTATTTATCATTAGGACTTACGCAGACGCAACCTACTGCAGCCATGGCGCGACTCGCAGCCCAAGCGACAGCGTTTCGAGCTTCACATAACGCGCGTTAACACTCCGCGACATGGAAAGCGCAGCATGACCTCAGGAAATGGGTCGCAGTCCGTCAGGATAGCAATCTCAAGCCAAGAAAATTGCCTTCCTCATCGCTTTAGTCCCGATCATAATTGATTTTATTTTTGATTATCGGAGATACAAAAAGATGGTATTAATAATTTAGTCATCTTGAGATGACTTAAGCTATTAGCCAAGGATTTGAGTCCTTGGCTTGGCTTTCCCGACTGCCACCAAGGAAATTTCAAAGCTCCCACATCTGGTGCTGCTGTCCATGCTGGTTTATCTAATGTACCATCAATAATGATGGGTGTACTTGTCTTGAAGATACTATAAGATGGTTGGCTACTTGCCAATATTTTTAGGGAAAAACAAAGTATAATTGATAGAGATCAAAGAGCAACACTAAGTATTTTTTTGTATTTTAATTTTTTCTGATATTTCATAAACAAGTGCTGTTAAATTTCGAGTTAGCGATCGCTAACCAATTTTACACATTATACCGTTTTAAATCACCTTACTATTGTACAATAGTTTCTGAAAGAAAAACACACATAATCGTTTTTTGCGTTTTCTGGTGAGTAGACTACAAACTAGGAATCCTAAATGGTTAAGCTTTTTATATACATAGGACTTACGCATGAACGCTATCTGTAGGGTACGTTTTGCGTTCTGCAAAGCTCCGCTTTATATGTCGGCTCAAGCGCCGAAACGCTACGCGACATGGAAAGCGTATCTCGTAACTGAGCAAGACTCTATATATAATGCCTCCCGTGTAAGTCCTGATACAAACAAGATGCTTGTGTTACTTTGATAACTATAGTTACAAGGGAACCCAGAAACTGGTTTTCTTTACCTAAGTCCTCATCAGCTTACTATTGTACAATAGTTAGAATCATAATTTCACGCCAAGAAACCTAGTTTCTGGGGTAAATCATTGTTTTTAATAATAAACATCTATGCTCATAACGGGTTTCTAGGTTCGCCATCAGTTTACTATTGTACAATAATAGTTAGAATCATAATTTCAAGTTAATTTATGACACCAAAACAAATAGAATCATTGTTACCTGAAAACTCCAATCCCAAAATTGACTATGATGTAGCTATCGTTGGTGCAGGTCCTGTGGGATTAGCAACTGCCCTGGGTTTATATCAGCGTGGGATTAAAAATATTGTTGTCCTAGACCAAACTCGTGCTTTCCGTAAAATAGGTCAGGGTATCGATCTTTTACCTAATGGCTTGAAAGCACTGAAATATACCCATACTCAAGCATACAAAAATATCAAAGAAACTGGTAATAAATTCAATAATTCAACCCAACCAAACCAGGAAAACAAGGCAGAAAAAAATCAACCTGCTACAGAATGGACGACCAGAAATATCAACGGGCAAAAAATCCATTCATTTTCTGTAAAATATGATGAATGGTATCATCAGTACGGGGAAGGGAGAGTCTCAATATCTTGGTACGACTTACAAACTCAATTGAGAATACTCTTACCAGAAAAACTTGTCAAAGCTAATCATCGTTGTATTAACGTGGTTGCGGAGCCAGAATTAAAATGTGTTCGAGCAGATTTCGTTTTTAATCAGAAAACAAAAACAAATCCCTATTCCCACTGGGATGATCGACAAGAAAATGATGAAACTAGAACTGTAAGTTCTTTCATACCACCTAAATCCGAGATCGAATCTATCCGCGCTAAACTATTAATTGCAGCAGATGGAATTAATTCGACTGTGCGTCAGGTAATCTACAAAGATACTCCATACAGTGTATATAGCAAACCTGAATATACTGGTGTGGCAGCTATTCGTTGCGGGGAAGTACATAATATCCCAGAAGCACTTGCACAAAAAATTCAGGATTTATTTCTGCAAGGTTCGCGAGTAGTAACGATTCTCAATCAGCAAATAGCAGAAAATTCTACAGCAAACGAAACCCCCAGAATAATTTTATTTTCTCCTCAGTGTGGTGAATATAGATATTTAATCCACACACCTTTATCTTTAGAGTTATTGGCAGGAAAGTCAGGAAAAGACTTAATCGATCTTGCTCTGTTGGAGTTGAAAAAAGCTGAGTTCCCAGAAATTATTCAGCAGTTAGTGGCTTTATCATCTCCAGAACAGATGATACAACGTCCGTATTATATTTACCATGCTAATGCTTTTACTCCCAACCAGCCAAAATGGAATATAGGGCGAGTTGTATTAGCGGGTGATGCAGCTCATGGAATGCCACCGTTTATGGCGCAAGGCGCTAATCAAGGTCTGGAAGATGCTGCTGTAATGACAACTATAGTGACTGAGATTAACAAAAAAAATCAGTGGGACGATCTGGTAGCAATAGAAAGAGCTTTCAGTAAATATGAGGCTTTGCGTCGCCCGTTAATGGAGTGTGTTCAAGAGGCAACTTTGACAAGGAAACCTCTTAGTTCAGAGCAGCATAGGCAGAAATATGCTCAACAAGTCTATGCTCGTAATATTGAGGAAATTATGCAAAGATTATTTATGATATAAATGAAGACTTACGAAAAGAAACCCGGTTTCTGGGTTCCCCTGGGTAAGTCCTGGGAATGTAATATTGATTTGTAAAGGAGAATAGTAGTATGAAACCTAAAAATTCTATCACAGGAATTGTCAAAAATATATCAATTGGAGGAGGAAGTTCATCTGCAACTCTTGCTCCCAGACAGTCTGCTCAAGTTCTTAACAAACCATATCCCAATTTCAAAGTCATTGTTCTGGATGATGATTTCAATACATTTAAGCACGTCGCTGAATGTCTCCAAAAATATATTCCTGGCATGACAAACGATCGAGCTTGGGAACTGACTCATCAGATTCATAATGAAGGTCTAGCGATCGTCTGGGTAGGACCTCAAGAACAAGCAGAATTGTATCATCAGCAGTTGAGTCGCGCTGGCTTAACAATGGCACCTTTGGAAAAAGCATGAAGTAATATCATGTCCGGTTGAATAGTTACATTTTGGAGGAAGGAAGGCAGAAGGCAGAAGCGTTGCGACCCCGCGTCGGCGACAGACGCAAGGGAAGCGCACCAAGAGAGGCAGAGGGCAGAAGGAAAAGAAAGTTTTAAAGGGAAAAAGTTTTTTATCACTGATTATTTTGATATTAATCTGCAGGGACGTTGCATAAGGACGTCCCTACAGCCTCCTCTTGACTCTTAACTACTCTTTATATCAAATCCGCTTGTTTTGGAGAATAAGGTTTACCATCAGCAAAGAGCGAAAAATCCTAGTTTGTAGAGGGTACGGTTCCCGAAAAATTGGAGACCAAACCCCTACGATTTTGATATTACTCTGTAGGGACGTATCGCTGCGCGACATGGAAAGCGGAGCATTCCGGAACGGAAAACGCATTTTTGTTATGCAACGTCCCTACTGCCTTGGTGAAAAGACTTCCATAAGCAAACCCTAATTAGGATTTGCTGAATAAATATGAAAGCATTTACATATAAAGCTTTTAGCAATTTTATGTCGGAAAAAAGTACCAGCTTTTAGGTCAAAAAGGTACAAAAAGTTAGCAGAAAAAGTTTAGCAGGACAGAAAAATCAAGAGAGAATTCTTACTTCTACTTCCTCTATAACTTTTATTCCTGCTGACTCTTAACTACTCCCTACTCCCTACTCCCTAATTATTGATTTTTTGATGCAGCAAGAGCAATAGCACCGACAATAATTTTATGTTCTTGAACTTGGATTCTTTCGTGGAGAGTTTCTGCTGTATCATCAGGTAAAATTGGAACAGCAGCTTGCATTAAAATCTGACCATTATCTACTTCTACATCTACTAAATGTACCGTACAACCAGTTATTTTTACTCCAGCATTTAAAGCTTGTTCAACTCCTTTTATCCCTTTGAAACTAGGCAATAAACTAGGATGAATATTAATAATTTGATTGGGAAAAGCATCTATTAAAACTTTAGTAACAATTCGCATCCAACCAGCCATAATTACCCACTCTACATCATATTCTTGTAAAGTTTTAACGATTTTACTATCAAATTCTTCTCTATTTTTAGATTTTCGATGATTTAACAATACCGATGGAACACCCCACTTTTCAGCTCGGAATACAACTTTAGCATCAGGATTGTTATAAATCATTACCTGAATTTGAGCATTTAATTTTTGATTATTTATTGCTTCTGCAATAGCCTCAAAATTACTGCCACTACCAGAAGCTAAAATTCCCAATTTTAGAGGGAAATTTTGTGAAAAATTACTGTCAGGAATAGCTGGAGAAATTAGACAAGAATTAACATTAGGTGTTGAAATTTGAGTTGTCATTTTTTTTCAAATAGATTTTCACATTTTATCATAAGGGTAAGGCAAGAAAGAAGAAAGAAGAAAGAAGCTTTAAGAGAAGAAAAAATCTTAATCAGGACTTACGCAAAGGTGCTATATATAGTATTTCGGTGCGTTACGAAGTGAGCTTTTCATGTCGCCCAGCGTTTCATATCGGCTCAAGCGCCGAAAACACAACCTAATAATAGCGTTCATGGCTTTAGTCCTGTTAATATGGCGGTAGATATTTCTTGCAAAGAAACCGGGTTTCTGGGTCATGGCATTTGAATCTTTCTTTCCTTTCTGCCTTCCTTAAAATTGTTATAAATCATTAGTTGAATTTGAGCATTTAATTTTTGATTATTTATTGCTTCTGCAATAACTTCAAAATTACTTCCATTACCAGAAGCTAAAATCCCCAATTTTAAAGGATAATGTTGTGGTAAATTATTCTCATAAATAGCTGGATAAATTAGACAATAACTAACATTATGTGTGGGAATTTCAGTTGTCATTTTTTTCAAAAGAAAGAAGTTGCTATAGGTTGGAAAAACCTTACCAAACAATTAATAATTAATAGTTAATAATTAATAATCAAGAGTTTATAGTCAATAATTATTCATTCAACAATTTACGCCTGGAAGCCCGACCAAGGATTGGGGAGAAATACAAAATTTTCCTTTTAGTCAATTCCCTTCTTTTAAGAAGGGGTAATTATTAATTATTAATTTTTCATTGTTAATTGCTGAAAGAAGGTAGATATTTCCCAACTTTTTACGCAAACGATATCCCCCACGGATATGATATCACACATCATTTAGGTTGACTTTCTTTTCTATAGAACCTCTAAAGGTATCTTTAAAAATTTAGGCGATCGCTAATCTCCTAAGCATCAGTCGAATAAAACAAAGATTAATCTTGGCTGTGACGTGTTCAAGAGTTCTCTCAAAATTTTTGCTCAAGCTTTTACATCTTTCCATCCAAGAGTTAGTTCTTTCTACCACCCCAAGCTCTCACTGGAACCAATCCTGTTTTTTCCAGATTCTCTTTCTCCACTTTTGATGGCTTGGGGGAGAGTTGAAACCGAATCTTAGTCATAATCCCTGGATAAATTTTCTGTAACTCCTGTATGATTTTTTCGCTCTTGGTATCCATTGTCAAGTCAAATCGTAATTTTAGGAATATTGACTGGTTTAGATTTAAAGTAATCAATATTGTCGGATAACATTTCAATTAATCCGACATCATCGGATATTGATGCTTTAGTGCAATCAGTAAAAAAAGGAAAACCTAGACTATCTACTGCGATATGCCTCTTAATTCCATTATTTGCCTTGTAAAAACAGAATCCTTTGGACTCTACACGCTTCATTGCAAGTATTTTTCACTGCTTGTGAATCAATGATGATTAAACTTGTCCATTTGGCTTTTTTTTGACTTTTTGGCGTACTTGAGCGTGTAAAACATCTCTAATATTCTCAATTACTCCTTGAGAGCGCCACTGTTTGTAATGCCAAAAAACTGTGGAGTAATGGGGTAAGTCCTTAGGCAAATCACACCAATTACAACCATTCTTAAGTTGGCAGAGGATACCATCAAGTATTTGCCTTTTAGTCCATTTTGTTGGACAAGTCTTCTTCTTTTTTGGTATGGGATGGTTCAATCAGAACCCATTCTTTATCTGTCAAACTGCTTGAATATCCCATTTACCCAAATCTTGGTTGTCATAAATGGCGATCGCTACTTAAGTATAACCAATTCCTGAAAAGATACCCTTAGGGGTTCTATGAGCAAAACCTACTTACAGCGCTTCCCGTTGTCCGTGAGGTATATCTATCGCCGACAAGATTCCCGCACTACAATAATTTTACAATTCAAACGTGTACCTTATTTCTCTTGGTCTATTAGATATGGCGTACTTCGGAGCAGGTCTGTAATATAGAATCCGGTTACAAGTGTATATGTTCATAATTCTATCTACACTTTCTACTCCCCATCCCCCCATCCCCCCATCCCCCCATCTCCCTATCCCAACTATATAACAATTATTTAACCGGATTTGATATAAGAGCAGGTTTCCTCGCCATCCCATCCTTCCGGAGACTCCGCTTTTCATGTCGTGCAACGAAACGACCGCTGCCCGAAATATACTGTAAATACCTGAAATTTAGATACACAACAAAGTGATTTTTCAAATTACTCTCTAAATCCTTCAGCCTTCATTTTTTCCCTTCTGCCTTCCTTCTCAACCAATGTGCTGCACTTAACCCAGAAGTAAAAGCACTTTCAATATTATCTCCACCACACCAGTCACCAACACCTACTAATGGCAATGGTATTTCTGTAGTCAGACAAGAAACAGCTAAAGCTTGACGACAAAAAGCATAACGCCATCGGTGAACTTGTAACCATTCTGGGTCTCTTAACCACGGCAACAACTTTTGTGCTGTATGCTCCAATATTTTTTTCCCTATTGGTGGTAAGTCTGGGGATTCGAGGTGAGTAGTAGCAAATTTGGCGCTACTTTGAATCACAAATACAGGTTGACTCGCGTCCTGTCTTTTACTGCTATCAAGACCTACCCAGTCCAGATACTCATCATTAGAGAAAGCGATCGCTCGCCATTCTGGTAAATTTTCTTGTAGTGCCTGAGAATATCCTGCCATTACTGTGATACAAGGATCATATTCTACCAAACGTAGATGCTCAAGAAATTCTGGCTGTATTTCCGCAATAGGTTTTTCTAAAATTGCTAAAGCTTGAGGTGCAGGAATTGCTAAAACTACAGCTTTTGCCATTACTTCTGTTGGTTTTTCAGTAGCAGCATCATTAGTAATTTCCAAAGTCAAATACCAATTTTTCTCTGCTAGTTGTTGTATCGTTTGTACTCGCCGACTGAACCAAATATCTAAACCTTCAGCCAGAAATTTGCCGACAGAATTCATTCCCTGGGGTGCGATATAACAATTTTTGGTCGTCGGAAGTAGTAATTCCTGGGGGTGAATTAGTTCATAAGTTTTATCTGTCCAAAGTTGGATAATTGGTTTGGTATCGATGTTATTTTTTTTTATTTTTTGATTATCAATTAATTGTTGCCAAAATTTACCTCTAGGTTCAAGGTAACGTACTCCATGATCGGCGCGACTTCCTGAAACTCGGCGAGTTGCCATGCGACCCCCCACTCCTCTAGATTTTTCTAGCACTACTACCGAATAACCCATCTGCTGTAATTCTTGGGCGCAGACTAAACCAGCGATACCTGCACCAATGACAGCAATATCAAATTTTTGCGGTTTGTTCATAATTTTTATTATTAAAATCAATCTTTCATGTTAAAATAACTAGCTGGTTAACTTCAATGTGGTAGTGGACTTACACACTCAAACAAAAAATTGGGTTTATTGCCATAACTATTGTTTTTCAAATCTAGAAATTTGCTTAATAAACCAGGTTTATACTTACTTATAACAGTCGAAGCAAAGCTTAAGAGATTTCTACATCCTGTTTGCGGAGCATTTCCCTATACAAAAAATCCTTTGAGATTCTACTGTTCCTTCTCTTTGGGAGGCTTTCCTTACGGAAAGCTTCGCAAACGCTAACGACCGCTGTTTTCTGTTCCCTGTTCCTTGTTCCCTAGCGCTATAAGTTCTAATTACTTTGGTAGTTAGTCTACTTAAATTGAATTGTATAATAATAGTGCTTTGTGGTCGTGGAGGAAAGATTAATTTGGATGAACTAACAGCAGCACTGGAATTAGCAACAGAAGAGGAGTTACAACAGTTAACAGAGCTTTTGTTTGGACGTGGAATAAATCCTTTGGATTATTTCCAGACTCCTCTACCAATAGATGTACAAAGTCGTGATCGCGATGCTTGGTTAGATGCACTAGACCAGAGATTTCGTTATTTGGTCGCAGATGGTATGACGGTATTACGGGGAAATACTCGAAAAGTAACTTATCGACAAGCTTTAATTAAGGTATGTGGTTATCTAAAAATTCCCTATTCTCAAAAAATTTCTACTACTGATTTAGAAGCAGAGGTATTTCTCCATGTTTTAGGCCGAACCTGGAAAAATTTGCCTAGCTCGGAACAGGATATTCTAACCAAAAATATAAAAAACTCTCTTGCAGAGTTTTACTTACCTCAACCTCTACCAATATCAATACAAAATAATCCATTAAATTTACTATTTAAAGGTAGCACTGCTTTTGCAGTGAGTTCGGTATTGAAGCCAATATTACTAAAAGAGTTAGCTCATCAATTTGCAATTCATTTTGCTAAATATCAAGTGGCAAAGGCAGCATTAGTCAGAGGTGGAGCAACAGCAGCAACTCAGTTTCAAAGTCACATTGCGATACAAATGGCTAATCGGGGGATGGCTATTAGTGCAGCTCGTTATGGGGCAGTACGAACAGCTTTAGGATTTTTAGGTCCGATGTTGTGGACTTGGTTTTTAGCAGATTTAGGTTGGAGAGCGATCGCTACGAATTATGGTCGTGTGATTCCTGCTATTTTTGTTGTAGCCCAAATCAGGTTGTTGAATTAGTTTTAGGAAGGAGTCAGGAGTCAGAAGTCAGAATATACAGGGGATTTCACCTTGGTGAGGTAGACTTACGCAGGCTTTCCGGCCTGCACCAATATTTTATTTGCCATAATTTATCTTGTACCTCATTTACCCGAAATAGGCTCTAAAAAGATTTTGATTTATCTTACTTAATTGTTCTTAAATATCTCATAGATCATTCCTAATTACTATGTTTTTTGAACTACTTTCTCTATAACTTCCTGCTTCTCCTTACTCTTAACTACTCCCTACTCCCTTGCCTGATCAAAAAGACTTTTTCAGCAAACCCTAATTAGTAATTTAGGGTTTGGGTATGGAAATATAAAAGCATTCATAGATAAAGCTTTGAGAAATTTTAGATAGGGAAAAAGTACCAGCTTTTAGGTCAAAAGGGTTAAAAAGTTAGTATAAAAGGCTGACACAAGAGTAGAAAAATTAAGAGACAATTATTCCAACTAATTCCTCTGTAACTCCTATTCCTCATAAATTCCCCTCCTGGGAGGGGTTAGGGGTGGGTTGACTCCCTACTCCCTACTCCCTACCTTCACCATCAGACTTTTTCACACTCATTATATTTATCAAAAAAAATGCGTTTATTTACCACTATTGCTGGTTTACGTTGCTACTTAAATTTACTTCAAAATGAATCACAAAAATCTGCCTATACTATTGGTTTAGTTCCAACAATGGGAGCTTTACATGAAGGACATTTAAGTTTAATTAAACGAGCAAAAGAAGAAAATAAAATTACGGTTGTTAGTATTTTTGTTAATCCTTTACAGTTTGCTCCTACAGAAGATTTTCAACAATATCCCCGACAGTTAGAAGCAGATAAAAAACTTTGTGAAAAAGAGGGAGTAGATGTAATTTTTGCTCCTACTCCGGAAACAATGGGTATGGAAAATGAGCTATCAACTAACGCTCAAAATAATACAACTACAATTGTTCCTCCAGCTCAAATGACATCAATTATGTGTGGGATTTCTAGACCTAACTTTTTTCAAGGAATAGCAACAGTTGTTACTAAATTATTAAATTTAGTTCAGCCAAACAATGCTTATTTTGGTCAAAAAGATGCTCAACAATTAGCAATTATTAAACAATTAGTCAAAGACCTAAGCTTGCCAATTAATATTGTTTCTTGCCCAATCATTCGCGAACCTTCAGGATTAGCTATTAGTTCTCGAAATCAATATTTAACTGCTGAACAAAAACAGCAAGCTTCCATACTTTATAATTCTCTTGATTATGGTAGAAAAATATTTTTAGAGAATCGAGACACCCCAAATATTGTCAAAAAAATTAAAGATGCTGTAACAGAAAAATTAGCACTTCAACCAACAGTAAAACTAGAATATTTAGAAATAGTTCATCCTGAAACTTTACAACCTTTAGAAAATATTCAAAATATAGCCTTATTAGCGATCGCTGCTCATCTTGGAGCTTGCCGTTTAATAGATAATATACTCTTGAGAAACCGTCAACCCATAATTGCCATAGATGGACCTGCTGGTGCTGGTAAATCCACAGTTACTAAATTACTAGGAAAAAATCTAGGACTTTTGTACTTAGATACGGGGGCAATGTATCGTGCTGTGACATGGATGGTATTGCAAACTGGTATATCAATTACCGACCAAGCTCAAGTAGCAGAATTAGTCAGTCAATGTCAAATTAGCTTTGATGGACCAGAGAATAATCAAGTCATAATCAATGGCCATGACGTTACAGAAGCAATTCGGGGTCGGGAAGTAACAAATCATGTTTCAACTATTGCAGCCCAGCCTACAGTAAGGTATTTTATGGTAAAACAACAACAACTATTTGGAACAAAAGGAGGGATAGTAGCAGAAGGACGAGATATTGGTACTCATGTATTTCCCAATGCTGAAGTCAAGATTTTTTTGACAGCTTCAGCAAGAGAGCGAGCGCAACGGCGACTACTAGAATTACAACAGAAAGGTCAAACAAATATCACTTTAGAAGAAATAGAAAAAGATATTATTAATCGAGACCAAAAAGATAGTAACCGAGAAGTTTCTCCCTTGCGAAAAGCTGCAGATGCTATAGAAATTAATACTGATGGTTTAAGCATAACTGAAGTCACTGAAAAAATTGTTGATATTTATCAAAAAATTTGTTCAGAAAAAGACTTTCCAGACGCAAACCCTAATCAGGGCTGGCGTCTGGAAATATAAAAGTCTTTACAAATAAAGATTATAGCCTTTTTCGAGCCTTGAAAAAGTTCCAGTTTCTCAGCTAAAAATACCAAAAAGTACGGTTCCCGAGAAATAGGATTTTAGGGAAGTCAAGGGTAGAAAAACCACGGAAAAATTATTCCTCCTGCTGTCTCTGTCTTCCCACCCTTCTCACACTTTGCTTTCCATACGCAAACCCTAATTAGGGCTGGCGTCTGCAAATATAAAAGCCTTGACAGATAAAGCTAAAAGCATTTTTAGGTAGGGAAAAAGTATCTGGTTTACGGTTCCCGAAAAATCAGTTCAACCATGCACAGTACGATTCCCGATAAGTCAGTGAACAATCAAAAAGTTACCATTTTCGGCACATCGTTGGGCTAAAAAAAGTACTTTAGATCTCCCCTACTCCTTAAAAAATACTTTTTCAGCAAACCCTAATTATGAAAGTAAAATTCTCTCAAAACAGACAAAAATTTCAATTTAAAAAATTACTCAATAATTCCATAAAATTACAATATCTGAAGAAAAAAATGACAAATTTAGGTTTGGATATATTACCTAGAAAAGGAAAACCTTTAGCAACAATAATTGCAGCTAGTGGTAGTTTTTTTATAGGCATTTTACTTGCCATAAATATATTAGCTAACCAACAACCAACTGTAACTACAAAAAATAAAATAGATAACCAAGAGAACCAATTAAAAACAATTAAAATTAGTTCAATTGTTGCTCAAAATATTCAGACAACTAGACAGAAACTTAGGGAATTAGAATTAAAAACTTTTAACTTTAGTGTACCAAAAAGGTTTGAAGGAGAAACAGTTAGAAATATTACTCTGAAAAACCAACAAAAAGTTATAGCTTTAACATTCGATGACGGTCCTTGGGATAAAACCACCGAACAGATATTAGATATTCTCAAAAAAAATGAAATTCAAGCCACTTTTTTTGTAATTGGTAAACATTTAAAAGAACGTCAAGAAATAGGCAAAAAAATTGTAGAAGCAGGACACATTATTGCTAATCACACATGGAACCATCCTTCTCAAAGCAATAAAATGAGTCCAGACCGCATTAAAAGTGAAATTGGACGTACTGCAAAACTTATATATGAAGTTACAGGTAGGACTACTCATCTATTTCGACCTCCTGCAGGAGTTCTAGAGAATGGTTTAGTTGATTATGCTCAAGAGCGCAAACACTCTGTCGTCTTATGGTCTGCTGATTCTAAAGACTGGTATGAAAGGTCAGTTGAACAAGTTACCAAAAATGTTTTAGAAAAAGCTAGCAACGGTGGAATTGTATTGCTACATGATGGTGGTGGTCCAAGAGACCATGTTGTAGAAGCTTTACCCGATATTATTGCCGGTTTGAAACAACAAGATTATGAGTTTGTCACAATACCAGAGCTTTTAACTATGAAGGATAAAGAATTAAGTAAGCAGGAGCATTGACTTAATCACAGAATAATAATAGAGTTGTTGGGAAATCAAGGTAAAATTAAGTTAAGAAGAAATTGGTGCTTAGAAATGCTAAATATAAAACGGGCCTGAAAACAGGATAGGTTACTCAGAGCATTAACATTCCTTAAATCGTAAAGCATTTCAATCCTTACTCTTAACCTTTTCTCAAGTATATGAGCAAACATTTGAGAAACAAACCTCGTCAACGCTCTGTTGGAGGAGGCCGTAAGGCTCCTTTACCCACTGTTGAAGACAAATTATTTTATATCCTCTTCTACTTGAAATGTTATCCCACCTTTGATTTGGCTAGTATTCTGTTTGACATGGACCGTCACACATAATTGGTCTCATCGCTTACAGCCTATATTAGAAGCAGGGAGAAAAAAAGCACTACCAGAACGCCAAATCAACAGTGTCCAAGCATTTATAGAACGTTTTCCTGGAGTAGAACGAGTAGTAATGGATGGCACTTCAGTGGCCGATGCAACGACCCACTGACTCAGAAAAACCAAAACTGAATTATTCAGGAAAAAAAAGCGTCATACCCGTAAACACCTAGCAGCAGTAGACCAAAACAAACAAGTGCTGGTATTGAGCCAAGCAAGAGAAGGAAAATTACATGACAAGAAACTACATGACCAAGAAAAGTTGATAGGAAATATACTAGGGGAGATACCAATTGAAGTAGATAGTGGGTTTCAAGGTATTCAACACCAGTATAAAAATATCCACATACCCCATAAGAAACCAAAAGGGGGAGAATTAACTGAACAGCAACGCCTTGAAAATCGGACATTAAGTCAATCTAGAGTGATATATATGTGAAAACGCCTTTGCGGGTATCAAGCGCTATGGGGCTGTTAATCAGATTTCCCGTAATCATAAGTATGATTTTGATGAAAAATTAATGTTAACAGCAACTGGACTATGGAACCTGTACCTGATGGCAGCATAAATAATAAAATCACGGTCTCAAAATTGATTAGTTTGATTTTCATTGTTCGCTAACCTAAGTTATTTCCCAACAACTCTAATGTAAAGTCCTAGGTTTTTGACCTTTTGCGACAGAAAAATTGATACTTTTTCCAGATATAAAAAGCCTAAGACTTTTTTCTGTCAATACTTCTAGATTTATTCAGCCAGCCCTACTTAAAGCACAAAACACGAATCTTTAATTTTAGTTCCGTCCGCTTAGTTGAGATTCCAGAAATACCATGTCTAAAATCATCAATGAATTAACTGGTGTACCTCGCACCTTACTTTTGCCACTAAGGGGACGAGCTGAAACACAAAATCATCCCCATCCCCTCTTTCAAGATCCACTAGCTGTTGAATGGTTAAAACTTGTAGGTTGGAATCAAGAACTAGACCTACTTTATGGTAAAGCTGCTAAAGTTTCTAGTATTGTGGTTGCTATCCGAACTTATCACCATGACCAAATAGCATCTTCTCATATTGCTAATCATTCTTATCCTGTTGTTGTAGAATTAGGATCTGGATTATCTAGTCGTTTTCATCGGATAGGACAAAATGCTTATCGTTGGTTCGAGCTAGATTTGCCTGTGGTAACTGAATTACGTTCTAAGTTAGATACACAGACAGAACAACATCAGTTTATTGGTGCATCAGTTATGGATTTTGATTGGATGGATGCTTTACCAAAGGTAGCACCAGAAAATATTTTATTTATTGCAGAAGGTTTGTTAATGTACTTAGAGGTAAATGAAGTTCAGCAACTGATATATGTAATGCAGTCTCGTTTTCCTGGTGCTACTTTAGATTTAGAAATTGTCGGAATTTCTACCAAAATATCTAATAAAATATTTACTCAAATTGGAGCGCCTCTAAAATGGTTTGTCAAGAATCAAGAAGATTTAACAGCTATGGGATTAAAAGTAATTAATTCTTGGTCTATGTATCAACTATATGTAGAATATTGGCCTTGGTACTGGAAATTGCTTTTAAGATTCTTAACTCAATTTCCCTATTTTCGTAATACTTATCAGATTGTAGAAGCGAAACTTTAAATCATCAATAATTAATAATTAATAATTAACAATTAATAATTAATAATTAGGGCTTCCTGACTAGACAGTGCAAAGTTCTGGAAATAACTATTGCTAGCTAAGGCTTTTAGGTATTTAAAAGTTACAAACTTTCTATTGAGAATAGTAGGTTGTGTAAGCATCTGTCAGTAATAGTTTAACCTTGAAAGCAAATATTTTTTTTAGGAAAACTTTGCACTCTCTAGTTCCTGAATAAAGTCTTTTTATTAGAGTAGGAAGTAGTTAGGGTTTGCTGATTTATCGGGAACCGTAAAAGTCTTTTACTGAAAGTAGGCAATGGGCAATGTTTGTAAGTATTAATTTTTCTACATTTTTCCTGGTTTTGTCAATAAAAATCTAGAGTTTTCAAGATTAACCTAGTAATTTTTTGGCACTTTTTATGTATGACCTAAAACAGCTTTTAAGCTTTATCTATCAATACTGTGATTTTCATCAGCAAGCCCTAGTTAAGAGTTAAGATTTACAGGAATTGGAGAAAAGGTGGTCATTCATAATTGCTGCTTAGTTTTTCTATCATAATTACCCCATTTAGACTCACTTTTTCTGCTCCATAAACCGAAAAGCTGATACTTTTTCAATACCTAAAATTCTTCAAACCTTTAATTCTGATTTGCGGAAAAAGTATTTTTAAGAATCTGGGGAAATGGGAATATGGAGAGATGAAGAGATGAAATGGGGAGTAATTTTTTTTCACCCAACTCTTGCCCAGAATGCTAATTTTTTGAACTAGAGCTATCTAAAAAGTTGCACTTTTTTAGCATAAAATAAAGAGGAAAAACTTTATCTATGAACATTTTCAAGTTGAATTAGGATTTGCGGAAAAAGTCTTTTTGTCAGGAAGGAGTCAGAATCCAGCAATCCAGCAATCCAGGAGGAATGAGAATTATAGAAAAGTTAGTGAGAATATTATCCCTTGATTTTTTTGTAATTATTCTGCTCGAAATCCTAACTTTTTGCTTGCTTAAGGTTAAGGTCAAAAAGTTGTATTTTTCCATACTAAAAAATGTCAAAAGCTTTGTCAGTAAAAGGTTTTATATTTCCATACGCCAGCCCTAATTAGGGTTTGCGGAAAAAGTCTTTTTGTCAGGAAGGAGACAGAAGTCAGCAATCCTAAAATCCAGGAGAAGTAGGGAATTTACACCAAGACAGGAAGAAGAATTATCCCTTAGTTTTTCTGCCAAAGTCAACCAAAATCCTAGCTTTTTTGCCAATTAATTAAAGAGCAAAAAGCTTGTACTTTTTCCCAACCTAAAAAACCTAAAATATTTATATATTAATCCTTTAATATTTAATCAGCAAGCCCTAATTAGCAAGCCCTAATTGATATTTAACTCTGATTCCTAATTCCTGAATCCTTCACTAAAAAAAACACATATTCTCAAAGATATTTTAATGGCTTCCATAGCTCGTAAAAATTTATTAGAAGATATTCCTCGATTTCTCGTAGCTCAAGCTGGAATATTATTTGCAGTTAGCTTAGTAACTATTCAAACAGGAATATTACAAGGGTTTGCCAGTTCCACAACCCTATTAATAGATAAATCCAATGCAGATATTTGGATTGCTTCTGATAAAATGGTTAACTTTGAATTGACAGATCCCCTGATTTATGCTCAATTGAATCAGGCCAAAAATATCCAAGGTATCCAAAAAGCAGAACCATTAATTTTAGGAGGGGTCAGATGGCGACCTCAAAATGGAGAAATGAGTCCATTAATGGTTATTGGATTTAACCCAGATGGACAACTATTTAATTCTGGAAATATTCTTCAGGGCAATATCAAAGACCTAAAAAAACCTTTTGCCGTGATGGCTGACCAAAGCAGATTATCAAGTATGCTCTCTAAAGGAATAGGAACAACAGCGATCGCTGGTTCTTTACCAGCAAAATTAGTGGCAGTAACCAAAGATACTCAGTCAATTGTATCAAGTACCTTATTATTTACATCTTTGGAAAATGCCAATGCTTATATTAATGCAGATATTAAGGCTGAACTTAACTGCAAGGTCGCAGGAGCAGGCAATCTACGATGTACAAAAGTCGTAGAGAAAAAAGACCCTACTGAAAAGTTGAAAGAAAAACCTAAACCCAAAAAATTAGAAGCAGCAGACCCAATCGCTTATATATTAGTCAAAGCTAAACCTAGTCAAGATTTACAAATATTAAAACAAAGAATAGAAGAGGTAATGACTGATACTGCTGCTTATACTAAAGAAGAATTATCAGAAAAAACTAGATTTTTCTGGTTAGCACGAACCAATATTGGTTTAGTTTTGGGGATGGGAGCAGTGGTAGGTATAATTGTGGGTATAGTTGTGGTAGCTCAAATTTTGTATTCTTCTGTATCTGACCATATTAAAGAGTTTGGTACTCTTAAAGCAATGGGTGCTTCGGATAGAGAATTATATGCAGTAATTGTGGAGCAAGCAATTTGGATGGCAGTTTTGGGTTATATTCCAGGAATGTTAGTTTGTTTAGGATTGAGTGGTTGGGTGGCTAGTAAGGGAATTATTATTTTAATTACACCTTGGTCGGCACTAGGGGTATTAGGTATAACTGTTGGGATGTGTGTGGGTTCAGCTTTCTTTGCTATTCAAAAAGTAACTCGCATCGATCCAGCAATTGTATTTAAAGCTTGATATATTTGGAGAGAGTTTATATCATGTCTGATTGAATTTTTATGCCACAAAAATCTTATTTCATTTACACTTAACTTTTTAGGCAACTTTCTCAAAGTTAAGTTTTTATTGAATAATAACTATTGTACAACAGTTGAGGAAAAAATCATGGGTACGAAAGAAGCATCTCTTTTATTAGGTTTCTCCCGTAAACGTCTGCTAGACTTATTGGGTGAAGGAAGAGTGGAAGGAGCTTATAAAAATGGTAGATTCTGGGAAATACCAGTTTCTGAGAATGGAATGCCTGTCATAATTGAGGGGAAACGCGGTCCGAAAGGTACTTGGCGGAAGAAAAAACCCACCAAACCTAAAATGATTCATGTTAATCAAAGCAAAATTAAAGGTAATATCGGTAAGCCTCCAGAAAAGCTAGAACCTGTTCTTTCGGTTAAAGATGGCGATCGCAACGATTATGGTTATGAATTACATATTAAAGGTCCTTGCTACATCGTATATCGACCTTACAAACCCGCGCCTTGTGGGGCTCGCTTGTGGATTAATACTTGGGAGCCAGTGGAATTTATAGATACTAAGTTGAATCCACCTACTGCAAAGCAGCCTAACAAGCAAGTTTGTATATAGCTGATATCCATTAAAAAGTAAATTATCACAAAAGAATATTTATTTGCTGGAAAAGCTTGACTGACGATAACTTCAGCTATTTTTTGCTGTTTAGTTATAGAAAATTGTCATCATCTTAACGAGACTTACCAAAACAGCAGTAATATCATGTCTGGTTAAATGGTTAAACTTTGGAGGAAGAAAGCCAGAAGGTAGCTATGTTGAGGGTAAAAGAGAAAGAAAGATTTAAAGGGAAAAATTTTTTTATAGCAAATTCCAGTATATGAAGTACAGATTTAATAAACATCTCCAGAAAAGAGGGAACAGGGAACACAACCACGCTTAACTGGGAAGAAGAATTGATAATTTATGGATAATAATTGATTTGAATTTTTATTTTTGGAGATGTCTAATACTTAGGGCTTGCTGATTAAATCTTGCTCGCATTGACATTCTCAGGACTTACGCAAAGACGCTATATATAGGGCATGGTCAATAGAGTGATTGCTGATGCAAAGCTCCGCTAACGCTTGAAATGTTATAGCGATCACCCAACGAAAGTTAATTTTAAACAATCCATAAAAACTTAAATAACTCTCATTTGTATTGTCGGATATTTGAGTTCAGATACTAGATATTCAGATAATAATTGGTGTTTCAGTTGATAAATAGTTTTTCCCATATGAGTTGCTATTTTTTTCAAATGATTCCACACTAACATAGTACAAGCAATGTGATTTTTTGAATTTTACCCGACGACCCTATCCAAAATTCAAGCCCTGTTAGTTGTCTAATTTCTGTGTGAAACTCTTCAATTTTCCATCTGGTTTGTATTTCTAACTCAACCTCATCTGTGCTTTGGTATCTAGGGTCATTAGTGACAATATACTCTGCTGAAGTTTGTGGAAACAGTAGCCCAGAATAATCTAACTTTTTTATCTCTAGGAAAACCTTTTATTTTAATAATTTTTCCTGAGAGTAATTCCATCTCATTCCATGTTATTTCTTCCAGTTTTTGAGATTTTTTTAGACCTCCACTGTCATCTACATGCGCGATTTCTTTTTAACGGGCAATAGTAAATTTTACCCAAATTTTCTATTAAAGCCATTAGTCTTTGAGTTGGATAACAGCTATCCATTCATACTGTTTTTACTGGTATTTTCTTATTTTTAACTGCATCAATCATCATTTATTCTACATTATCTATTTTACTTTTTTCATTATTTTCTGGATTATAAATGCGATCATCTATTATCCGAGCAGCTTTCTATTTGAGGATTAAAATATAAACAATTAACTATTCCTATTCCACGTACTACTTTATGTTCATTACCACTATACTGGCGCCGGACAAGTTCAATACGCACGGGAATATTTTTTATTGATAAATGTATCATCAATGGAGCAAATAACCATCTTCAGTAGTGACAATTTCTTCACTGACATTTAGCCACAAAATTTATCTCCCTAAATCAATACTTTTCAAGTAACGATTGATTTGATCGTGACTAATTTTTTCTAGATGCTGGGCAAGGTTTGTTAGAGTGTAATTTGTTTGACTACTTATGAGATAATGACAAGATTTTATATAATTAAAGTACATCTGAAAATCCTTGATGATTAACTAAATTAGTATACCAAATAATTTCAAGTAATTTGAGGTCAATTTTTCAGCCTTTTGTATTTTTTGAAGAGAGCGTTAGCGGAGCTTTGCGCCAGCAATCGCTCTCTTTACCATACCCTATATATAGTGTCTTTGCGTAAGTCCTGATTCTAAAGTTTGAGCCTTTTTAGGTCGGGAAAAAGTACCTGGTTTTTAGCTTTTCATGCTCCTCAAGTTAGGGTTTTGGATAAACAAGAACGGAAAAATTAAGGTAAAACTATTACTTCTACTTTTTCTCTTTTCTCACACGAACCAAACGAACCACCTCTCCCACACTCTGCTTTTTTCAGCAAATCCTGCTTAAACTTTGGAGGAAAAAAGGCAGAAGAGAAAGAAAGGTTTCAAGGGAAAAAGTTTTTTATAGCAAATTCCAGTATATGAAGTACAGATTTAATAGTTAAATTTTGGAGGAAGAAAGCTACTATATATAGAGTCAAGAAACTATTGTGCAATAGTTTTAAACACTATATATAGGGATTCCTGAAAAAAGCATGAAAGCATTGACAGATAAAGTTCTTAACAACTTTAGATCGGGAAAAAGTACCAGCTTTTTGGTATTTTTCACTGCAAAAGTGGAACTTTTTCGAGCCTTGAAAAAGGCTAAAATCTTTATATTTAAAGATTTTTAGATTTATTCAGCCAGCCCTAAATATTTTTTCATCCCCGAACCAGGGGAGACACATACCCTCGTTTTTTAGTAAGTCCTGATGATATAAAAAATAGGCTCAAATCATAGACAAATATGGGAATTAGTATTAATCATAAAAATAATATAAAACTTTTAATATTTAGCTGTTCTTAGTGATAAGAAAACTTCAGAAAATAACAAAAAAATTATTAAACATTTTTGATCTATAGCTAAAAATTAAAATTAAGCCTTATTCTGTCAGTAGAACAGCTAAAAATTGCTAATTCTTATCAAAAAATACAAATTTTTATTATCCTAGAGGATAATAAAAATTTTGTGTATTACTTAATCAGAATTAGTTTTTAGCCAATCCAATTAAACTTGACAAAATAAAAGAAGAAAAAGTATGGAGACAGCTATTTCATCAATCCGCGCCAGAGAAATTCTTGATTCTCGTGGTCGTCCAACTGTAGAAGCAGAAGTACACCTAGCTAATGGGATTATGGGATTAGCCCAAGTGCCCAGTGGTGCATCAACAGGTAGTTTTGAAGCTCACGAACTTAGAGACGGAGATAAAAGACGGTACAATGGCAAAGGGGTACTCACAGCGGTCAAAAATGTAGGTGCGACTTGTTCCTATTAAGAGCCTCTAGAAACTAGAGGGGTATGAATAGGGTCCAACGAGGTCGCGGAGAAAGAGCCTATAGAGCTATTTGTTATATGAGGCCACCAAAGAAGAACCTGTTGGAT
>NZ_JAYKGW010000014.1:0-20430 GCF_035285525.1 Okeania sp.
CTTTGTGCTAGCAGTTGTTGGGGTAATGGAAAGCTTGAAACGGTTTGGTTCCGAGAACTATCCGCGTTGGTTGGGATGGGTTCCCACCTACAGTATTGGAACAATGGCATCTTTCTGGTGTATTCAGAGAGTTGTGGCGTTTTGGGGGTAATTTATAGGGGCGGGTTTATGTAAACCTGAGAGTAAGCATTAAAACTCTAGCTAAAACCCGCCCCTACCCCATGCAACATTAAGCGAACCCAGAAACCCGCTTTCTCTTCAACGTTTGCTGTTCAAAACAATGATTTACTGTATAAACCGGGTTCCTCCCGTGTAAGTCCTAAGTTTGTTGTTGTTTAAATTTATGCGACTGGCATCTCACAATAGTCCATTATTCCTAGGTTGGGTTGAGGAGATGTTTGCGGAGCATTTCCAACGGAAAAACCCAACAACTCTAATAGACATCTCCAAAAATAAAAAATTAAATCAATTCTTATCCATAAATTATCAATTATTTCTTCCTGTTCCCACATATCTAGTGTTCCCTGTTCCCTCATTTGGAGGAGATGTCTAATATTTTTGTTGGGTTTCCTGCCTCAACGCAACCTACGTTTTTGATGATAAAGTAAATCTACCCTGGCATTTCATTAATTGAGTTTAAGTCCAGCAAGTGAGCGATCGCTTCCCAACCAAAAGAGATAAACTTACTAAAGGTGACGAGATCGCAACCGAACCCAAAACTTAGCCAAAAAGGAGGCTATTAATGTTCGAGAAAATGAAATTTGTTCAGAAATGGACAGCGATTGCCCTCAGTGGCATCCTACTGTCCCTTTCCCTGTGGACGTATCCAGCCCAAGCTGTCGAAGCGCCCCAGCGTTACGCCTACTTTGGCGATCTACATACTCACACCACCTATTCCCTTGATGCCTACACGGGCTTCATGCGGAATGACCCCAACGCAGCCTACGAATTTGCGAGTGGTGGCTGCAATGTTGTGCCAGGTGGTCCACAAACCTGTGACGAAACTCTTGGTATCCCCCTCCACAAACTAAAAAAGCCCCTAGACTTTGCTGCCGTTACCGATCACGCCGAATTTTTAGGTGAGATGGAAATGGCTATCAATCCCGAATACGGCAAAAAGAAATACTACAATCCTCTAGCCATTGCTATTCGGAACAAACCCCAGTCTGAATTACTATCAACCTTGGTTTTTGTTAAGGTCTTGCAAGCAGCAAACCGTGGTAACAACCCCGAACGTAGTGACTATGGCTCCGGTCCCATTGCCGATGAAGCCAGAGTTAACGCATGGAAAAAAATTCAACAGGCTACAGAAGACTACTACAAACCTGGAGAGTTTACGACGCTGCATGCCTTTGAATGGTCATCAGCTCCAGGCGGTGTCAACTTCCACCGGAACGTAATTTTCGGCGACACTGTTCCTACGGACGAGAATGGTAACGTTTTGCCTGGAGTTCTCCCCGATGTGCCTGTCAGTGCCTTCGAGACTCAATCCCCTGAAGTATTGTTGGAATATCTCAGTCAATACGAAGCTGGTGGTGCTAAAGTTCTAGCGATTCCACACAATGGTAACGCCAGTGCCAACAAAATGTTTATGCCCGAACGGTGGGATGACGATACACCCATTGACCCTGAATGGGCAGCAAAGCGTGCCAAGTACGAACCATTAGTCGAAATTATGCAAATTAAGGGGACTTCAGAAACCTTACCTGACTATGCCCCCGAAGACGAATTTGCGGATTTTGAATTAATGGAACTCACAGACCGGACTCGCGGACGCTACGGTTATGTGCGCGAAGCTTTGAAAAACGGTCTGCGCCATGAAGAAAACTTAGGAATCAACCCCTTCAAGTATGGTATTGTTGGTGCAACAGACAACCACAACGGTTCCCCTGGCGATACCTACGAAGATGACTATATGGGTTCCCACGGTTTCAGCGATGCCACCCCCGAACTGCGACAATTTAGTGAGATACCAGGCTGGGAGTCCTTCCCTTATCTAAACCCTGGTGCCCTCACAGGGGTTTGGGCTGAACAAAACGAACGTGAACCGATTTTCAATGCCCTACAGCGTAAGGAGACTTTTGGCACTAGCGGTACGCGGACTCAGGTGCGCTTTTTCGGAGGTTGGAACTTCTCTGATAATCTGAACGAGCAGCCAGATGCAGTTGACACTGCTTACACTACCGGCGTACCAATGGGTCAGAATTTGCCAGTGCGGGCAAGTGAAGCACCGAAGTTTATGGTCTGGACAACGAAAGATCCCGATGGGGCTAACCTGGATCGGATTCAGATAGTTAAAGGTTGGACGAAACACGGAGTGACCTACGAGAAAATTTATGATGTGGTAGGTTCGGATGGTCGCACCTCCGATCCAGAAACCCACAGACTGCCTCCTCTTGAAAGTACGGTGAATGTGGTCAATGCTACTTACGAGAATACTATTGGCGAGCCAGAACTTTCTACAGTCTGGACTGACCCCGATTTTGACCCCACGGCACGAGCAGTCTACTATCTGCGGGCACTGGAAATTCCTACCCCCCGCTATTCCACCTATGACGCTGCAGAATTGGGCATCGTCCCTAACCCAGTTTCAGCAACGGAAATCCAAGAGCGGGCTTGGAGTTCGCCTATCTGGTATACCCCCAGTGAGGAAGACTTGACCGCAGGAGAGGCAAATTCCCTGACTGTTGACAAACTGGAAGCAGCGGGAATTCAACCCCTGACGACTCAGCAGATTAAAGACCGGATTTCTGGCCATAATTTCCAGATTGCCAACCGCATCACAGAGGAGGAGTTTATCGGTTTCTTCCAGCCATTGGGCTTGCGTTCGGAAGGTGAGTGGTTTTTAGGGTTGTCAGCTAGCTACGCACCAATGCACACCCACGAACTAGAAGCGGCAGTGCCGACAAAGTACGAGATTAAGGATAATGAACTTCACTTTAACCTCAAGGATGGTAGTGAGTTCGTCGCCCAACTCTTCCTTCAGGATGGGAAAATTCTGGCAGCTCGCAATGACGAAATTGGCTATGTTAACTATGAGTTGACAGACCTCGAACCAGAGATAGAGCGGTTGACTCTACCTCCTCAAATTTCTGAAAAGTTGAGTTCACAAGATTTTTGGGATTTAATCATTCAGCAAGTTGAGAAACATTATTCAATCAAGCAGATCAAGTAAATCTACTCTGGCATCTCACAATAGTTGGGTAATTTCCCAACCCATTGATTGAGTGTAAGTCCAGCGACTGACAGATAGCTTCCTAACTAGAAGCGATCGCCAAAAAACCTGAACCAATAGAAACCTTGTCCAAAGTTCAAAAATCCAACAAAAAACAATTCCTACAGGAGTTATCAAAAAATGAATCGAACGATTTCGCAAGTCCAACGGCTTTTGGTCGGACTTTGCACTCTCCTCTTCGTGGGTAGGATATTCCTCGGTGCTAATAGCGCCCTGGCAACTCCCTCGATCCCCGGAGAATACGACTTTATATTTCGGAAAAGCAACTCAACCACTGTGCCTGAAGTAGATTGTCGCTTTTACCCAAATACCAAGTGCTACTCTCCCAATGTGCAGCATCCTCAACAGGTATTATGGGGCGATACTCACCTGCATACCATTTATTCTTTTGATGCAGGAGCCGATGGAGCTCGTTTGACACCAGCCGATTCCTATGAATTTGCTAAAGGCAATGAAGTCACGATTGATGCAGGACAACCTGTCAAGCTTTCTCGTCCCTTAGATTTTTTAGTCGTTACCGATCACTCGGACGGATTAGGGGCTTTTGGGGATTTTTTGTATAATCTTCCCACAGATTGTGGTTCCGATCAAGAGCAGGTCAATACCTGGCATGAGATGATTCTTGCAGGTGGAGATGAGGCATCTCAAGCTTCATCAGAAATTATTGCCAGTTTTTCCCAAGGAAACTTCCCCTTATGTATGTTTCCCTCTGCCGAAGAATTCCAAACTTTCTGGCAGGAAATTATTGATGCAGCAGAAGCTTATAACGATCCGGGTAATTTTACCGCTGTGATTGGTTATGAGTGGACTTCGCTGTTGGGTGGCAACAACTTACACCGTAACATCATCTACCGCGATAATGGGGATAAAGCCAAGCAACTGGTCCCCTACACCACAGACCAAAGCACTAATCCAGAATACCTTTGGGATTGGATGCAAAACTATGAGGATAAAACAGGTGGTAATGTGCTAGCGATTCCTCACAATGGTAATCTCAGCAACGGTCTGATGTTTGCAGAAATCGATCATAATGGTAATCCTTTAACTGAAGACTATGCTAAACGGCGACAGCTTTGGGAACCCATCTATGAAGTTACCCAAATTAAAGGTGCCAGTGAGACCCATCCAGAAATATCTCCTGATGATGATTTTGCTGATTTTGAGGTTGCAGGTTGGGATATTGGCAACCTGGATCTGAGTTTCCCCAAACCCCCTGAAACCGATCCCGAAGCCCGCAAGAAGATGTTTGAGCATGAATATGCTCGTCCAGCTCTGAAAAATGGACTAAAATTTGAAGAAAGCCTGGGTGCTAACCCGTTCAAATTTGGTCTAGCAGGTGCATCAGATTCTCATATTGCTCTGTCGGCAGTCGAAGAGAATAGCTACATGGGTAAGTTTGTAAGTGAAGCTCCCAGTGCTGAACGAGCAGTAGAGGATCATGGCGGTCGTTTGGGATGGCAGTATGGAGCCTCTGGCTTTATAGGAGTTTGGGCTACGGAAAATACCCGTAAGGCTCTATTCGATGCGATGGAACGGCGAGAAGTTTATGGCACAACCGGACCGCGTATGAAGGTGCGTTTCTTTGGCGGTTGGGATTTTGCCAACTCCGATCTAGAGGATATGGCTGAAGTGGGCTACAACAAAGGAGTTCCTATGGGTAGCGATTTACCTCCAGCACCTCCGGTTCCTGCAATATATCCACCCCCGATTCCGTCTCCAACCTTTATGGTGGCAGCGATGAAAGATTCTGATTCCTATGGAGCAAATCTAGACCGGATTCAAATCATTAAAGGCTGGCTGGATGCTGAGGGCGAAACCCATGAGAAAATCTACGATGTAGCTTGGTCTGGCGGACGTACCCCTGATACCGAAGGCAAAGTCCCCGCCATTGAAAACACTGTGGACACAGAAACGGCAACTTGGGACACCACCAGCGGTGCTGACTACCTGGAAACAGTCTGGACTGACGATGAGTTCGATCTCACCCAGCGAGCGTTTTATTACGCGCGGGTGTTGCAAGTTCCGACTCCTCGTTGGACGGACTACGACAAGGCGTTCTATGGCGATGAGTGGGATGCTGCTTGTGCTGCTGCGGAAACAGACCCGGAATTAGACATCGTTTGTGATGAGATTCCCCTAACCTTACAGGAACGGGCGTATACCTCTCCGATTTGGTATTCTCCAGCTACAGTAGCAATGGAATCCACATCCGAGTCTACCCAACCTGTTGAAAATGTGGCTGAAGAAGATTTTTGGGATACAATCATTCAGCAGGTTGAGAAACGTTATTCAACTAAGTAGATGAAGTAAATCTAACCTAGTATTTGTAGGTTGGGTTGAGGACACGTTTGCGGAGTATTTCCAACGGAAAGACCCAACATTACCAAGATTTTTGTTGGGTTTCCTGCGTCAACCTAACCTACATTTTTGATGATCAAGTAAATCTATCCTGGCATCTCACAATGGCTTGGGAAACTACCAAACCATTCAATGAGTCTAAGTTCTGGAGGAAGCGATCGCTTCCTAACTAGAGACCATAAACTTACGAACTCACTGTTTTTTTTAACTGTTGTCTATATTACAAGAATTAACCGAGTTTGCCTGTGTAGATTTTTGAGAAAAATGAGACTAAAAGGAAGTATAATTATTGATGTTAATCTTGAAAGAAAATAATGCCAGCCAAAGATACTTATCATCAAGCCGTTAAAAATGCTTTAATTAAAGATGGTTGGGTAATTAATTACTTTTGACCCTGATCCTATAAATATGAAGAAGTTAAATTAGTTGCCGATCTGGCTGGCGAAAAAACAATTTCTACAACTAGAGAAGAGCAACAAATTGTGATTGAAATTAAAAGTTTCCTGAGCCGTTCTCCGATGCGTGAATTTCAAACAGCATGAGGACAATATTTAATTTGTCAACTATTACCCATCCGATTTATCAAGTTTATTTAGCAGTTGGTCACAAAATTTATGAAAAGTTTTTTACACAAAATGCTATTCAATTAATTATCCAAAAATATCAAGTTTTACTATTAGTGATTAATATTAAATAACAGGAAATTATCAAATGGATAAGCTAATTAATTATCAAAATATCATCAAACAAATCTTAACTAATTATCAAAGAATATCAGAACAAATTCCCGATCCTGATATAAATGAAGTATTAATGTTTGATGACCAAAGAAGTTAATATCTTTGGTTTAATATTGGCTGGAAAAATGAGAAACGAATTAAAGCAATTTCTGTTTATGTTAGGATTAAAAATGAGAAAATTTATATTGAAGAAGATTCGACAGCAGAAGGAATTGCTAATGAATTATTAATAAAAAATGTACCGAAAGAGGATATTGTTTTAGCTTTCCACGATCCAGAAACTCCTAAATTAACTGAGTTTGCTGTTGTTTAAATTTATATTCCTGTGAATACTTACCTTATAATTAACCGCGAACAACTCAAAAACGAACTTGATTCTGTCGATGATGCAACAATTAATATCCTACATAATGTCAGAATAGCACTCAAAAAAAAATAGTGAATCTTCTAATTTTCTAACTAACTGGTTAGTCAATAATCTACTCAAAAATAGTGTTATTTATGAAAAAGATATTATTTCTCCTATTGATGAAAATTGGTCTAACTACTGAAGCCGAATCATTAAACAAAATTTGACAAATATTAATAAATATTGAAAATATACTGATGTTCTGCTGTTATTAAGCTATTGTTTATACTAACAGGACTTACACGGGAGGTACTATATATAGGGTATTGGTGCGTTACATGATCGTGTAACGCACCCTACCAAGAGCGTTCATGTGTAAGTCCTAACTAAATTATCAAATACTTTTTTCCTGGCTCACCAGTTCAAATGCAATCAATTTGGTAAATCAATCTATTGTCTGCCTTTTGCCTTCCCAACTGCTTTTCCTGGCACCTCGCAATAACGAGTGGTAAGTCCAGTAAGTGAGCGATCGCTTCCGACACCAGCGGAACTGAAAGCTTCCTAACAAAAGGTACTCGTACCAAAAAAAAATCAACTTTACAAGAATCAAACATGAAAAAATTACAGTCTAAACTCACCCCCGACTATGACAGTAAGAAATTCAAGCAAGAAATCGGCAAAATGCTCGCTGATCGCGTCATCCCCAAATTAACCGACAAAAAACGGGCTAAAAACCCAACCACTATGGAAACAACAGACGGCACAATAGAAGTCTCCTCCGACGTAGCTGCCTGGTTTTTAGGACCCCGTGGTGAAAACGTCGATTTGTTCTCTGAGTTAGTCTCCATCGCCCTTAACGACCATGTTTTCTGGCGACGTAACTTCCACCCCACCGATCCCTCCCCCCTCACTGAAAGCATGAAGCGAGATGAGGCTTATCTCGATGCGGTAGACCTGATCAAAACTGAGTTCTACGCTTTGCTAGCCCAACTCAAAAAATCCGGCCCTTTTGCCAGTATGCGCTACCAGGGACACATGACCTGGGACCAGACCTTACCGGGGATGGCGGGTTATTTCGCTGCTATGCTCTACAACCAAAATAATGTTGCCCTGGAAGCATCCCCCATTACCACTGTATTAGAAGTAGAAGCTTGCGAAGATTTGTGTTATATGTTAGGCTATCAGGAGACAAGCCCTAAGCCCTGGGGACACCTCACCTGTGGCGGTTCGACAGCAAATATTGAAGCTCTGTGGGCAGCACGGAACCTTAAGTTCTATCCCTTCTCCTTCCGCAAGGGGTTAACAGCAGCAAATCCCACTGTTGCAGAACAGTTTACGGTAAATCTTCCATCAGGTACTTCAGCTTTATTGAAAGATTTGGATAATTGGCAGATATTGAACCTATCGGTGGATGAAGTATTGAATTTGTTTAACCGTGCTGTGGTAGACTATAATGTTGATCAAGTGACATTGAATGGAGCGATCGAACCTTATTCATTGCAAAATATGGGCTTTCTGGATTTTGCTCAAGAATTTTTAACAGATTCTACCGTGGGCGACCCCGTTGTTTTAGTACCTGCTTCCAAACATTATTCTTTGCCGAAAGGAGCAGCAATATTAGGTTTGGGAGCGAAGAATATGCACACCGTACCCCTAGATATTTATGGTCGTATGGATGTGAATGAACTGAAAACAGCGATCGATGACTACCTTTCTGGCAACACAGACGATGGCAAAAAGCACCCCATCGTGACAGTGGTGGCAGTGTTTGGAACTACAGAAGAGGGCAATGTCGATCCATTGGTGGAGATTTTGAATTTGCAGAAAGCCTATCGTGCAGCTAATGTAGACTTTGCGGTTCATGCAGATTGTGCTTGGGGTGGATATTTTGCCTCCCTATTGCGGGATGACGGAACTGGTGGTGTTCCCATCGCTGTCAGCCAATATGTAATCGATCAATATCAAGCGCTTGGTAGTACAGATACAATTACCATCGATCCTCACAAAACAGGTTATTTGCCCTATCCAGCGGGTGCTTTGTGCTATCGTAATATGGCGATGCGGAGTCTGATTGCTTTTGAAGCGCCTTATATCAACAGTGACGAGTCGGATGTTCCCCCCGAATGGTCCTTGGGTACTTATGGCATTGAAGGTTCAAAACCAGGAGCAGCAGCAGCAGGAGTTTATCTCAGCCATGCAGCTATCCCCTTAAACCTCCAAGGTTACGGTAAGTTGATGACTTTGACGGCTTACAACTGCAAAATATTCCATTGGAAACTATTGGAAGCGAGCCGACAAGAAACAGATTTCATTGTCGAGCCAACCCCTCATTGGCCTGAATCAAACCAAACCAAGGAAGAGTCGGTCAAGAATTTTCTGAACAAGCTGTCGGGCAAAACTCCTCAGTCGATCCTCAACGATACCACGGGCACCGATCTAGCAACTTTGCGTGAAGCAGGAGCGGATTTGAATATCCTTACTTATGCTTTCAATTACAAAGTCAATGGTACCCTAGTCACCGATCTTGACAAAGTGAATGCGTTGAACGAGCGAATTTACGATCGCATTAGTCTCAAGGCAGATGGTCGCGACATCTACAACTATAAGATTCTAGTTAGTACAACTTCTTTCTACAAGGATACTTATGGCGAAGTGTTTTTCGAGGATTACCGCAAGCGCCTCCTGGGAATGACTGCTGTTCCTGCCTCCAGTTCTGGTGCTGGCGAACATATCGTCGTGATGCGATCAACTATCATGGATCCATGGATTACCGAAGATGTAGATGGAAAACCATTTGTAGACTACATCGTGGCCGAGTTGTTCGACATTGTTCGGGAAGTGGTGGCTGAAGTTGTCGCAGAAGAAGCAGCTTAATTTGTTAGTTTTCTGGGGTTGCTGGTTATAGGTATAATTTTCCTTGCCCTAGCTCCCCAAAATTAAAGGTTGAGGGACATTTTGAAAGTCCCCCGAAGTCAGGATTTAGGGGGCTTTACCAAAACCAAACAATCGCGCATTCATACTTCAATGACAAGGCGCTATTTGTAGGAGGGCGAACGCCATTCGCCCCTACAAATGAACGGTTTACAGCAGTTTTCATTTCGGTAGACCACAGTAGGGACGCCCTTATGCAACGTCCCTAAGAGATGCAAGGTTATCGCTCCGGTGGTTCATCGAGAGTGAAAAGCGCTGTATATTTTCTTGTGTTGCATAAGTCCTAATAGAAACAACAATCATATCTATGAACACCAAAAATCGTTTGACTTTCAGTTTTCTCATAACCTGGGTTTCTACCTGCTTACTAGCAGTAGTTATTGGATTGACTTCCAATGTTGCTCCTGCCAAAGCAGATGCGATATACCACGCTTTCGACGAATGTTTTGCCAATGTCACAGCCAAACTTCCTGAAGTTGAAGCAGCAGGATATAACTATATTCAAATTTCGCCTCCCAATAAAACACCATCACGGGAAGATGATGCCTGCACTTCAGACAAATACTGGTACATTCAGTATCAGCCTTATGATTACGTTCTAGAGGGAAATCTAGGTAATGAGCAAGATTTAAAGAATTTGATTGATGCTGCTCACGAACGGGGAATTAAAGTTATTGCCGATGTGGTCTTTAATCACATGGCTAATTATCGTTTTTACAAAGATGTTGCACCTTTCCCCGAAGCATATCCGCTCTATCCAAAAAAGGAATATTTCCACGAGGCAAAATGTATTTCCAATTATAATAATCCCTATGAAGTTGAAAATGATTGGTTATGCAGTCCCAATGACACGGAAGGATTGCCAGATTTGAGGACAGATTTACCTTATGTGCAACAAAAACAGCATGAGTATATGCAAAAACTGATGGATATGGGAATTGATGGTTTCCGTTTTGATGCTGTCAAACATATTTCTGTTGAAGATTTGGAAAAGATCGTTGAAGTTATTCCTGAAGATAAATTTTACTATGGTGAAGCCATCGGACGCAACTTTGACGAGAGCATGAAATATATTCCAGTGTTTCCCAAAGTCACCGATTTTCAATTGGTTAATACTCTGAAAAGTGCTTTTGGTTACGGAGGAGACTTACGCTCTTTAATCAATCCAGCAGATACCCAGCGTGCTGTACCTGGTGACAATGCTGTTACTTTTGCTCGCAACCATGATACTTGGGCAATAGGACAGTTTGATAATTGGAAATTTGACAAGAACGACTTAGTTTTAGCCACAGCTTACGTTTTAGCCAGAAAAGAAGGAACGCCTTTGATCTTGACATTTGATGCTTTCGAGCCTACAATTGTTGCTGGAACTCAATTTCACGAAAAAATGATAGCAGAACCACAATATTATCGCAATGGTAACGAAATTGCAGCTAGTGCGGATAGCCCAAATTTACTTTTTATTGAGCGTGGAGATAAGGGTTTAGCTATTATTAATAAAGCTGGTGAAACATTTGATGTGACTGCTGCTAAAATGCCTGGTTTGGCAGTGGGTTGTTACCGCGAGCTACAGTACGATTTTGAAATGTGTGTTGACTACGGTGGTGATGGTCAAAAGTACATTAATAAATGGGGTTCTCCTAATCGCGGTGGAATTAATATTGGTTCTAGAACTGCATTGTTCTTTGTGAAAACGGACTTTTGAGTAATCTCTTTGATTACTTGAGATCAAATCCGTTGTTTACGGTTTTCGATAAATCAGAGTATTATCAGAAACCGGGTTTATGAGTATTTCATATCAACCCGGTTTCTAGCGATCGCCATACCATGAGTATTGATGTTAATCTTGACAGAACTTACGAATTAACGCTATTAGTAGGGTGTATTAGCTGTAGCATAACGCACCAACACCCTAGAATACTGTCTTTGCGTAAGTCCTGTTAATAAAGCTTTTATCGCCCACTAAAAATAATAACTCACCCCTGAATGCTTACCTTATGATTAACCGCGAACAACTCAAACACGAACTTGATTCTGTCGATGATGCAACTATTAATATCCTACATGATGTTATCATAGCACTTAAAAAAAATGGTGAATCTTCTAATTTTATAACTAACTGGTTAGTGAATAATCCACTCAAAAACAGTGTTATTTATGAAAAGGATATTATTTCTCCTATTGATGAAAATTGGGATGTTGATTTATGATTATTCTTGATACCCATGCTTGGATTTGGTGGTTGACAGAATCTCCTAAACTTTCCAATAGAGCAATCAAAACTATTGAGAATAATACTATCATCGGGATTGCTGCTATTAGCTGTTGGGAATTATCTATGCTAGTGGCAAAAAATAGAATTGAATGATCAATGGATATTCAAATTTGGATGAGTTTAGCTTTCCAACATCCTCAAGCTACACTTTTACCCCTTACTCCAGAAATTGCAGTTTTATCAACTCGATTACCTGGAGAATTTCATGGAGATCCTGCGGATAGATTAATTGTTGCTAGTAGTTTGGTTCATAAAGTTCCACTGATTTCCAAAGATGAAAAAATCAAGAAATGGGGATATTTACCTGTCATTTGGTAAATCAATCTATTTTCTGCCTTTTGCCTACCAGACTACTTTTCCTGACGCCTCCCAATAACGAGTGGTAAGTCTTGCAAGAGAGCGATCGCCTCTAGTTAAGAAGCGATCGCTCTCTTCAAATTTTGCTTTAATTCTTACTTTTGAATCCATGAATTTCTAGCCTTGGGGGCTGGTTTAGGTAAATCTGATATCAACCCCCGAAATCTCTGGAAAAACCCGCCCCTACGATATTTGGAATTTCTATGGTGCTAATTTACCTTTACCAAGTCTATTTTTTTCATACCATTCTGCTATACTAGGAACCCAATCTTGAACATGAGGCCACATTAACTCACATAATTTTTGAATTTCTAATTGAGCATTCTTTTTAAAACGTAAATCCAAAAAATGTAGCAAACTACGGGAATTAAAACTAACAATAAAATGCTGACGATAATCAAAAGGAATTATTCCTCTAGCGTGTTCTTCAGACATTCCTAAATCCATAGCAATTTTATATTTATTAGCTGCCTCTAAACACCACTGTAAATCTTGTTCTCGTTGTTGAGGAGAATAATAATATTTTTTACCTTGACGGTCAAAATATTCTCCCACCGGACGTAAGTAAAAAGCAGTTTCTATATCCGTTTTTCCCTCTGCCACTGCAATAACTTTTCCGGAACAGTAACGATAACTTTGTACATCAAAAGAATTATGAACAACTAAACCATTAGCGATAAAATTATGTTCTGGATGTTCTACTTCAATATCATAAGTAATTTCTTTCCCAAATTTTTCAATAGATTCTATTTCTACAAAATCAGGGAACAGGGAACAGGGAACAGGGAACAGAGAATTAATAGGATTTATAGTTGATTTTGGATAGGAATTTTCTGCTATCCACTTTTCATCCAAGATTTCTTTTTCCCAAAAATTAATGTCTCGTTGAGCAATTTTATTACCAGTTAATCCCACTTCACATAATTGAGTTTTATTCTTCTTTATCAGGAATGGGGAACAGGGAACAGGGAACAGATAATCAATATAATTTATAGTTGATTTTGAGTGGGAATTTACTGGCATCCACTTTTCATCTAACATTTCTTGTTCCATAAAACTAATTTCCTGTGGAGGAATTTTATTACCAGTTAATTGCACTTCACATAATTGAGTATTATTATCAAATTCCTTCAACCTTTTCCACCCTTGATTAGTCCAAAACTGGTGTTCTAATGTAGCTCTTATTTCTTTACCAGAAACAGTTTTTATTGTGTAAGTTTCTTGTTCGCCATTAATATAAATATTAGTAATTTTACTAGAAACAAGTTGGTTAGTTTTAGTATCTAAAGTCAAAATAGTACGTCTAGATATACTCTCTTGCATATATTTTGCATCATTAGAAGTTTGTTGATGTTTTCTCCCGTAATGCCATAAATTAGCTAATTTTTCAATAGTTTCTTCATAATATTTCTCTCCTCTATATAAAGACGAATGCCCAAATCTAACCTTTGTATTACCCGACAAACAACAACCTATTCTATGAGTTCTTGCTTGTTGCATCACACTATGAGGAAAAAATCCACAATTAAAAGTAATTTGCGGGTGTTCAAGACAATTTCCACAGACAATAACTTTTCCATTTCTTCTAACTAATAAAGCACCAGTAGAAACAGAAGCGCAATAAACTTTACCTTTGTAATTAACAAAACCTTCTTTTCTTCCTGCATCTTTATTTTCTTGACAATATTCAACAGGATATGTAGAAATTTCAGAGCTATGTAATCTCCAGCAAGGTTTCTGATTTTTATCCGCTTCACACTCATTTTTATTATTTAAAGTTAGGTTTGCCCTAAAACCATTAATATGTGCAGTTGCTTGAATTATTTCTAAAGCATTTTTATTAGTTGAATCATAGCACCAACTTTTTTCTTTTATATTTGTACCATCACTGTTTTGTAAGCCATCCCAAAAACTTGCTATTAAATTTGCTGGTAATTCTAATAACCAAATTGGCACAGTCTTATCTTCAGAATTAGAAAAATTTCGATGAATCCATGAAGCTAAGGATTTGTGTTCAATTACAAACCTATTTTCCTGAGTTTTTTCGATGTCTAAATTCAATGAAAGTAAATAATCTATTTTGCCAGAATTTTGTATTGTAAATCTAACAACATCAGAATTTTTATTTATACTTCTCAACCCATCTCTATAGAAAAAACCTGCTATTCTAAAAGCTGTTTCTAAGTCGATATTTTCTGGTAGATCCTTAGGTAACTTTCTGGAACTATTTTTTAAATAGCAATTCAATAAATAACGTACTGGTGTATTATAAACATCTTCAGCTTTTTTGCTAAACCATTCTGTCCAATTATTTTCTGTACTTGTTCTTCGGGAAACTATCATCCTATGGTCTTTTGTGACTAGCAAATCAATAAAATTGCTCTGAACATAATATAATTCATCATCTATATCATACTCATAAAGTTTACTTGGCTTTTCAAACCAAGCCTCTTTTGTCTCAGGATTTACAGCTAGTAACTCCATAGCATAAGTTATTTTATTCCAACTAATCCAACCTTGATTTGTTAACACTTCAGTATCAGCAGAATAGCATCCAAAATGGCCGCGATCGCCTGCTAAAAGTCGCTTAACAATAATTTCCCCACATTTTGCTTCCGAAGGCCAAGTATTTTGTTCATCAAAGACAAATCCTTCACTATAATCTTGATGTAAAGCTGCATAAATTAGTTGTTGAGGATTAGGTGTTTTGTTAATAATTTCTACTCGAAATTTATCCATAAAATTATTCTAAAGTTTAGCTATTAAGTCAAAAGTCAAAAGTCAAAAGTAAGAAAAATCTATTTTATTGTAGGGGTTTGGTCTCCAAATCCATTTGGGCTTGATAAAGAGCAAAGCAATTTATTATTATTACACTATAAAAATTGACTATCTAAAAAATTATAGATTTTTGTTATTTTTGACTTTTATAACACTAGGCAAATATATTAATCTTAAATATATTTGTGAAAAAACTGTAGGGGTTTGGTTTCCAAATCTCATTTATGCTTGGGTTTAGAGACCAAACCCCTACGATTAAATGTTAAAACCTATTTAGTATTGCAATAGGTTAGAACATTTACAAATACTCAAAGTCAGTCAGACATCATTTTTGACTTTTGACTTTTAAATCTTGACTTTTGACTTAAAAATAATGATACATCGTTTTACACAAGCTTTAGTATATGCCACCGAGTTACACGCTCATCAAATTCGCAAAGGAAGTAAAATTCCTTATATTTCCCACCTTTTGGGAGTAGCTAGCATTGCCCTCGAATATGGCGCTGATGAAGATGAGGCCATAGCAGCATTACTCCACGATTCTATAGAAGATCAAGGTGGGGAAACTGTTCGTGCCGAAATTAGAGTCCGTTTTGGGGACAGGGTGACAGAAATAGTGGATGGTTGTACTGACACGGACATTACTCCAAAACCACCTTGGGCAGAACGTAAAAAAGCTTACATTGCTCGTATTCCAAGTGCTTCACCTTCAGTGCGCTTAGTTTCTGCGGCAGATAAGCTACATAATATTAGGTCTATTTTGAAAGATTATCGTATCCAAGGTGATGGACTTTGGGATATATTTAAGGGTGGTAAAGAAGGAACGCTCTGGTATTATCGATCACTTGTAACTGCATTTCATCAAGCTGACTCTACTCCGATAGTAATAGAGTTAGATCGTCTAGTTACAGAGTTGGAAAAGTTAGTCGAAAGCTCAAGTTAGCTTTTATATTAGGTTGCATTAATTAACCACAACAGAACTAAAGCCACGAGTAATACAATTTCGACGTTTGAGATTGCTTTCCTGAGGTCATGCTACGCATTCATGTCGCGGAGCGAAACACTGTCGCTGGCGTTGCGAGCCGCGCCATGACAGAAATAGGTTGTTCTGCGTCAGTCCTACACAATACAAAAAGACGGTATAGATATAGATAATTTAGTCATCTTTAAAGATGACTTAAGCTATCAGCCAAGGATTTTAATCCTTCCCTTGGCCAGCCTCCCACTGCCGTAGAAATTTCCCTACCTCCTACTCCCTATTTTGAAATTGTTCTAATTCTCCTGGAGCAACTGTACCATATTCTGTCATTATTCCAGCAATTAATTCTGCTGGTGTAACATCAAATGCGGGATTATAAAATTCTACACCTTCTGGACAAATGCGGGTTTTTCCCACTTGATATACTTCTTTCACATCTCTCTCTTCAATAGGTATTTGACTACCATCAGATAATTTAAAGTCGATAGTTGATAGAGGTGCTGCTACAAAAAAGGGAATATTATGTGCTTTCGCCACAATAGCTAAACTATAAGTACCAATTTTATTAGCAGTATCTCCATTTGCAGCTATTCTGTCAGCTCCCACCACTACAGCATGAATTAAACCTTGTTTCATACAATGAGCTGCCATATTATCACTAATTAAAATGACAGGTATGTTTTCTTGCACACATTCCCAAGTAGTAAGTTTGGAACCTTGGAGACGAGGACGAGTCTCATCTGCATAGACTTTAGCTAACCTACCATCTCGCCACGCAGAACGAATCACACCTAATGCCGTACCATAACCAGCAGTTGCTAAAGCACCCGCATTACAGTGAGTTAATATATTCAATTTTTCTGGAGTAGTTGGTAAAAATTCAACTCCGCGATCGCCTATATTTTTACAAGTTTGTATATCTTCTGCATGAATATTTTTAGCAGTTTTTAGTAAAGCTTTTTGAATTTCTTCGACAGTTCCATTAGTTTGATTTGCTACTTTTAACATTCGCTCAATAGCCCAAAATAAATTAACAGCAGTTGGGCGAGTTTGTCGTAACATTACAGCTATTTCTTCTAACTGTTTTAAAAAGTCATTTCTATCAGTTATAGAAATTTCTCTTGCTCCTAAATACATTCCATAAGCTGCTGATACACCAATAGCTGGTGCGCCACGAACTATCATTATTTTAATAGCTCGTGCCATGTCTTGAGAACTCTTAATTTCTACAATTTTATATTCTCCTGGTAAGAGAGTTTGATCAATTAATAAAACTCGGTCATTTTGCCAAATAATCGGATTAACTTCTGTTATTTTAGACATGATATTTTTCCCTAATTTTTTTCTAAACAAAAATATAATATCATCAGGACTAAAGTTTTTTATTTGAGGGGAGGAGTCAGAATCGGTGAATCCAGCAATCCTGCAATCCAGGAGGAATAACAATTATAGAACAGGTAGCCAGAATAATCTTACTCTAATTTTTTACCCCTCGAAATACCCAAAATCCAGGATTTTTGAGCTGGAGTCTCCTAAAAGCTGGTAGTTTATTAGTATCTATAAATGCTGAAAGCAATGCCCGTAAACACTTTGATAAATAATTCAGCCAGCCCTAAGTATCTTATTGTATCGCTTATAGCGGTCGAAGCAAAGGTTAGGACAGTTCAAAAGCTGAAAACTCAGACAACGCCAGATTCTTCCTTCTTCCTTCTTCCTTCTTTCTTCTTTCTTCTTTCTTCTGCTATACATACGCAAATCATCAAGATAAGTAGCCGAGAGTCTTTCCTCCCCGTGACTTTAGTCACGGGGAGGAAAGACGAATGACGGTTTTAACCGTCGTGATTTAAACAACACAGAGCTTATTTGACCGACGAATCAGCTTAACTTTCTTAAGGGAAAATTGCCCAATTCGTTTCCAATTGTGGTCGTAAACGCTGATATTTTTGCTTTTAGCATCAGTAAAACCACCAACCCATCCCATGTAGGTTTTTCCTGCTTTTTCTGCTAAAACTCGATCGCCATAACGAACATTAAAAGGAGTAGTTGTTCCCCCTTTGCGTTTACGAATGCTGCCTTTTTCTGTATTGTCAAAGTGCAAAGCACGACGAAAATAAGCAGGTCTGGTTATAACTCGGAAAATGCAAGGAGTAATATTAACTGAACCTTTCCATCCCCAAGTATCGTTTTTTTTACCAGGGGTTACGCGCCCGACGGACAAACTCACTTGCTCCCAAAGCAATCCCATCTACTGCATGAGACTCTGGTACTTGGGCTTTTTTATCTTTGATTTTCTCCAGTTTTAAATATCGGCGTATTTGGCTGGTTCCGTTATTATTCTTTTGCCAACCATAGACAGTTTTAACTGGGGCAATAGATTTGAGCTTTTCTACGCAATAATTCTGTCCAACCATTACTGGAGAAAATCCTTTACCCGAACGCGCTCCTTTTCTACCGCTGGTTAAATCGACATCAGCTTTAACCAATTCATAGACAATTTTACTAATAGGAAATACCTGGGAAAGTTCAGCAATGACTCTGATTTCCATCTCCCTAGAAGCTCGAATAGATGGAACTAATTTACCTTTTTGAATGCGATTATTGAATCGCTTTTGTCGATGGGCACGTTGGTTAAAGGGTACTTTTCTATTAATTCTTCTACCTCGTCGTGCCCGACGTTGCAATGCTCGGTTTCTGACATTTTTAATGACTTTGCCTTGCTTAATAACAGCAGAACCAAGTCGCTCTTTAACGCGGTCGAAAGGCAAAACGAAATGTGCGGCAAAAAGAGTAAACTTTGCGGATTGGACTGCAATCCCGGTATACTTTTTACCAGGGTCACAGCCAACTGCTATTTTCTGAGTTTCACAACCCGATGGTTCAGCTACCAGCCGAACATAATACAAGCCTGTATCATTCCAATGGGAAGTTGCTTTTCCTTTCTTGAGCCAACGACGTGCCCGCGATGCTTTTGTCGGCATTGCAGGGGAACCGTCTGGATTTTGAACTGGTACTCGAAACATAAGAGATAATCCTTTTCGAGAAAAGTTGTATGTCCCTACGACCACCAAAAACGTTGTGTCCTGGAATAACCCAGTGCCTTCACCCAAGAAGGCCAACAAATAGTCCGGGCTAGGGAAATACCCAGAGGTGTTATCGTTTTTGGCTCCATGCATGCATGGTCTAGCCAACTCTTAGTTAGACGTTGGGTTGTCCAAGCTGCGCGTCTTTAGACCGCAGAAGTTGACCTAAGTCAAAACTCTCTTCGCTATTCGTGGTTTATACACTTTTTTTCATACTAAAACTACTATATTTGACATGACTCACTTGTCTCTTAATTTAGGACAAAATAATAGGAATATTACAAATAGTACCATCTATATTCTATGGTTTATGGCGGTCCTAATAGATATTATATCAAATCCGCTTAATTCGATAGAACAAAATATTTTATCTTCAACCATTACTATATCTTCCCATACTCCTCACCCTCTCCACCCTCTTTTTACACCGATACTACCGGATTTGATATTACTATTCTCACCATAGATTCTAATAGGAATATTGGTGAGCCACCTGCTCGCACAGCGTTCGTCTCATAAATTATCAGTAATTATCCGTATAATACAGCGTTCGTCTCATAAATTATCAGTAATTATCCGTATAATTCACTGAAGCTGTACTCAAATTTTAATAAATAGACTATAATAAGAAGGATTTACGCAGAGCCACCATTTCTATTAGGAGCAAATCTTTGCCTTCTATAGGTAACTCATTTTCTAACACAGGACTTACCCATGGACGCTATTAGTAGTAGTTGACTGTTTCAGCTAAAATAGTGCATTAGATTTTCTCTTTTGCTACCTTGTCTTCCTTGTCTAGACACAATCAAAAAGTAATGCACCATTTAAGGTGAAACAGTCTACTGGATTGTTTCTTCTTAAATTCTTAAATGGTGTAATAGGCTTTTTTCTCCCTTACTACCTTGTCTACCTTGCCCTCCTTGTCTTCCTTGTCTTCCCACAACCCAAAATCGCTCTGTACAGTTTTAGATGAAACAGTCTATTAGGGTGCGTTACGCTACCGCTAACGCACCAAGAGACTACTATATGTAGAACCTTTGCGTAAGTCCTGTAACAGTTTGCGTAAGTCCTAAAATATTTAACTACCACTAGAAAATTTACTTACAAACTCAACTATAGTAGAAATTAAACATGGCAAACATTCGTATAGAAGCAGAAAATTATAAACCAGGAGGGGAAGGAGTCGCTTACCATGACACTACTTCTGGTAACTCCGGAAACAAATATCGCTCTGAAGATGTTGATATTCAAACTACTAGCGATGTTGGAGGTGGATATAATGTCGGTTGGATCAATCCTGGAGAATGGTTGACCTACGATGTACAAATTCCCGAAGCAGGAGATTATC
>NZ_JAYKGW010000015.1:0-18150 GCF_035285525.1 Okeania sp.
AAGGAAAAGCAGAAGGAAAAGCAGAAGGAAAAGCAGAAGGAAAAGCAGAAGGACGTTTATCCGAAGCGATCGCTTTTGTGATGCGTTTACTGAAAAAAAGATTTCCAAACATTCCCAGTACCATAAATAGTCAAATTGAAGATTTATCTATTGAAGATTTAGAAAGTTTAGGAGAAGATTTATTAGATTTTCAAAGTATAGAAGATTTAGAAAGTTGGTTAAATTCTCGCTACTCTAATTAGGATTTGCTGAAAAAGTCTTCTTGCTATTTTTAGGGAGTAGGGAGTAAACCCACCCCTAACCCTTCCCAGGAGGGGAAGTCAGTAGGAATAGAAGTTAAAGATGAATTAGCTGGAAGAATTATCTTTTAATTTTTCTGCTAAATGTGAGCCTTTTGTCCTAACTTTTTTGACCTTTTTGACCTAAAAGTTACTACTTTTTTCCAACAAACAAGTTGCTAAAACCTTTATCTCTAAAGACTTTTATATTTATTCAGCCAGCCCTAATTAGGATTTGCTGAAAAAGTATGTTAATGAAAGAAGGGAACAGGGAACAATTTAAACTATCTGCTATGGTCAAATTTTCGGCAAGGATACTAAATAATCTATAAATCAGACTAACTAAAAGGTCTATGGAAAGTCAGAAGAATATAGATATAATTATTTGTCAATCCCACCACCTGAATAGCTGCTTCAATTCTAAATTCTAAATTATAAATTCTTACGAATTCTACAAAAAGGTCTGTCTCAATCAGATATTCTTAAAAAATAGCTCCTCTAGTTCATTTTAGATAGCTTTATCTATCATTTTTATGTTTTTTCTATTTTTCCCTCTTCCCTCTTACTTCTTCCCTCTTACTTCTTCCCTCTTAATTCTTCCCTCTTAATTCTTCCCTCTTACTTCTTACTTCTTCCTTCTTCCTTCTTACTTAATTCAACCATCTATAACAAACATTTATAAAATTGGTATAAGATTGCTATATGAGTTATTGCTATAATCCTACTTGTCAAAAACCTCAAAACCCAGACAAAAATAAATTCTGTCAAAGTTGCGGAGCTAAACTAATTCTAAGAGAACATTATCGCCTCCTAAAACCAATCGGAATTGGCACATTTAGCCGGACATTTTTAGCAGTTGATGAAGATATTCCTTCCCAACCAATTTCTGTAATTAAACAATTTTTACCAATAGCTACTCCCGGCAAAAATTCAGTACAAAATATCAATGAAATAGAAAAAGCATCAACATCATTTCAGAGAGAAGCATTACAATTAGATAAACTCGGAAAACATCCCCAAATTCCCAGTTTATTAGCCTACTTTATTGTCTCATCCTATCAATATTTAGTTCAAGAATATATACAAGGAAAAAACTTACTTCAAGAATTAAAAGAAGAAGGAACATTTGACGAACAAAAAATTAGACAATTTCTCAGAGAAATACTCCCTGTCTTGCAATTTATTCACAAAAATCAAGTCCTGCATCGCGACCTGAAACCAGAAAATATTATTCGTCGTGGTGCTGATGAAAACGAATATCACTGGAGCGGAAATTTATGTTTAGTCGGTTTCGGTGCTGCCAAAGCTATTTCCACTAATCCCAAAGTCAACAGTTTTACTGTCATTGGTTCCCCAGAATATACAGCTCCAGAACAGCTAACAGGTCAACCCGTATTTGCTAGCGATATTTATAGCTTGGGAGTTATTTGTATTCATTTAATGACTCAAGTTGACCCCTTCGACTTGCGTCACGGTGAAGAATGGTTATGGCAACAACATATACCCAGACCTGTGAGTACATCCTTGAGTAATATCATTAATAAAATGCTAGAAGTCTCTTTGTCCCAACGTTATAGTTCAGTAGAAGAAATTTGGCAAGACTTAATGCAAACAACAGCAAGTTCTTGGGAAGCATTAGAAAGTTTAGAAAATAATGGTGACAAAGTGAGAACTGTAGCATTTAGTATTGATGGTCAAAATCTCGTAAGTGGTGGTGAAGATAATAATATTAAAGTCTGGAGTCTGGGAACCGGAAACGCTCCTCAGATTTTAGGAGGTTGGATGTTCAGTCATTCGGGATGGGTGCAGGCGATCGCTTTTAGTCCGGACGGTCAACTCCTAGTGAGTGGAAGTAATGACAATGCGATCAAGATTTGGAACTTAGGTACTGGAAAGTTGATGCGCACTTTGGGAAACTGGTTTGGTCAAGACTGGGGTGCTGTACAGGCGATCGCTATTAGTAAAGATGGTCAAATATTGGCTAGTGGTCATGGCGACAAAACAGTAAAAGTCTGGTATCTCAACAGTGGAAAAATGCGGGGATTTTTGAAAGGTCATACTGCTTGGATCGAGTCGGTTGCTATTAGTCCCGATGGCAAGGTATTGGTAAGTGGAAGTGGGGATAAGACGATTAAATTATGGGATGTGGAAACTGGGAAGTTGTTGTTAACTTTGACTGGTCATACTGATATCGTTCGGAGTGTAGCGATCGCTCCTGATAGTCAGATATTGGCAAGTGGTAGTAGTGACAATACTGTGAGGTTGTGGCAGTTAGCAACGGGAGATTTATTGGGAATATTGCAGCATCCCGATGGAGTGAATAGTGTTGCTATTAGTCCTGATGGTTTGATATTAGCGAGTGGGTGTCGGGATGGGAATTTGTATTTATGGAATCCTTATACAATGGAGGAGATCGCAGTATTGAGTCAAGAGGCAGTAGTGAATGCGATAACATTTAGTGTGGATGGTCAAATGTTGGCAGCCGGTTGTGGGGATGGAAGTGTCGGTGTGTGGCAAAGGGTGAGATAATGGATAATTGATAATTGATAATTGATAATTAAGGGTTGCTGATTCAATGTTCTTATACCATTTCGACCTGATGTTGCGCTTAATAAAAGGTAATAGTTGTTTAAAAATTCAGGTCTAGGTTAGAGTTATTGTTCTTAGTGCGATTTTTTGGGAACCGTGCATCCTGCTCCCGGGGGTTTACCTCACCATGATAGACCTAGAAACCCGGTTTCTTAAAGAAACCGGGTTTCTTTGTGCAGTTGGAAATAATAGAAGTGGAATGGGCATCCTACCCGTCCCCAAAAATTAGGCACCGGCAAGATTCCCCCATACACAAAACTATTTTCTTCCAGTCGCAATGACTTGGATATAGTAATTAGGACTTGCTGATTAAATCAGGACTTACGCAGAAACTGGGTTTATCAACAAAATCTCGTGGTTTGAACTGAATCCAGAAACCCAGAAACCCGGTTTCTCAAAGAAACCGGGTTTCTTTGCGTAAGTCCTATAAATCTCAAAGCATTTTTTAAGCTCCATTATCTTTTCTTAAATTTTCTTTCGTGATAACCTTAAATTATAATTAAAATGTTGATTTTTTTTTCAACACAATTACAATAGTCAACCGTAGACATAATCTAGATAGAGGCATCTATGGCAAAATTCAATTTCAAGAACTTCGATAAAATATCCAAGTTAACTCTAAACGGTAGCGCAGCACAAGAGGGGAGCCAAAGTCTTCTACGCTTGACAAATCAAAATTCTAATGCTCAGTGGGGCAGCGCTTTTTTCTCCAAACCTATCAAGATTACTGAAAATACCTCTTTTGAAACATACTTCCAGTTTCAAATTTCTAAATCACCTTTCGATGACGTCCAAGGTTTGGTCTTCATGCTCCAAAACGATCCCAGGAAGGATAATACTCTAGGCGAAAGTGGAGCAGGATCCCTTGGATACAGAGGTATCTCCTCAAACATAGGTATAGAATTTGATACTAAAGACACTAATTATGGTAGTGAGTATGACGATCCTGGTGACAATCACATTGGACTTAATAAAAATGGGAATCTCGGATCTTTAGATTTTGTTGAAGCCAACCAAGATATGGATAGTGGCAATGTCATTCATGCTTGGATTGACTATAATGGCAAAAATGATAAGCTCGAGGTTTTTCTATCCAGTACCGACCAGAAGCCACGAAATTCACTATTTTCAAGCAAAATAGACCTTAAGGATACTGTTGGTAAAAGAGCTTATGTAGGGTTCAGCGCTGCAACAACCGACTTCGAGAATGGTAATATAGACATCCTCCAATGGAACTTTTCCTCGGAAGAGGAGGGTAGCTCCAAACCTACAAAAAGTATCAACGGCAACAATGGCAATAACCGATTAACAGGAACTAAGAATAGCGATCGCATCAACGGCAAAGGGGGTAAAGATATCCTTACTGGTGCTGCTGGCAACGATATTCTCACTGGTGGTAACGGAGCAGACGACTTCCTTTTCGGCGGTAACAAACCCTACAGCCAAAAAAACTTGGGCACCGATAAAATCACCGACTTTCAACCAGAGGTTGACGAAATAATCCTCGAACGCGATGTTTTCATCACCCTCCGCAGTAAAGCAGGAGAAGGATTTAGCATCAATCGCGAATTTGATATCGTCAAGAACAAACGCGCCGTTGCCAACTCTGTCGCTGATATCGTCTACGACCGCTCCACTGGAGATTTATACTACAACGCCAATAGCGCCCTCAGTGGTTTTGGTGGTGGCGGTAAATTTGCCACCTTAGAAGGAGCGCCCAATATTAGCGAGTCTGATTTTGTGCTACAGTAAGCAGAGTAGATTCCACCGCGCGTAAAATCTTGCGTCGAGAATGTTGTTTTCCACTTACAGCGGTTTTCATTTTGGTAAACCATAGTAGGGACCTTGCATAACAAAAATGCTAACGTCCCTACAAAATTTTGGCTATGCTGATTTTGATTTAATAATTCTTTGAGGTTTAATCAGCAACCCATCATTATCTTTTCAAGGTAAACAGTAGTGGGAGCATCTTGCTCCCTTACTAAATGAGGGAACACTTAACTGGGAACAGGGAACAGTTTAAACTATCGGAGCATCTTGCTCCCTTACTAAATCAGGACTTACTGTACCTCACCATTGATACACCCAGAAACCGGGTTTCTTCAAGAAACCCGGTTTCTTTGTGCAAATGTTTCATCGCCGGTATGGGCATCCTGCCTGTCCCCAAAAATCAGGAACGGGCAAGATCCCCATTCCACAAAATTGCTTCTATATTAATGGAGGACTAACCAATTTTATACTCCTGAATTCTAACTTCTGATGTCATAAATAATGCTCGATATACAGGTTGATTTTTAGCTAAAGTTGCCTTTTCTCTTTCTGATAAAACAGGCAAAATATTTTCCTTTAACCAATCATTAGAAGTTCGAGAAAATGAACTATTTTTTGAGAAGCGATCGCACATTTCTTTGGCTACTTTTTCTACATCAGAATGTAAAAAAATTTCTCCTCCCACTGTTAAATAATTTGCTAAATCTTCAACTAATTTTGGTTGTACAACTCGACGGGTTTGATGACGTCTTTTAAACCAAGGATCGGGAAATAAAATAGAGACTCTTTTTAATATTCCTTTTGGCAAAGAATCAAATATTTCTGCTAGGGAAATATTCGCATTACAAAACAAATAATGCAAATTATTTAAACCTTGTTCATCTCGCAAATTATTAGCTTCTATAACTAAAGGTTCTCGTATTTCTAAACCTAGAAAATTCCACTCAGGTTCTACCTGTGCCATCTGCCATAAAAATCTACCTCTAGCACAACCAATATCCAAATGTAATGGTTTGTTCATATCTGTATAAATACCACTCAAATTAGGAATCTTTATTGACTGTTGATATCTGCTAGATAAAGGATTAACGTGCTGTCTAACTCTTACTCTTGCCAAAATTTAAACCTCCATTATTTTAAGCATTTAGCTATTAGCCGTCAGCTTTCAGCCCTCTACTTCTCTAAAAGAAACTCCCCAACGGAAGACTCTTTATAATAATCTAATTTTGTCATCTTTTTGGATAAGAATGAATTCAGAAATTAGGGATAAAGTAAATGTCATGTCAGTTATCGGTTATCAGTTAGTTTTCTACATAGGAACTGTTAAGGAAGTTTCTCCAGTGAAAAGGCAATAAAATTAGGAATTTCCATTTTTATCAATGGCTAAATTAGAAATGGGAGAAGTATTACTAACAATAATCATCGCCAGGGTTCCTTTTGTAATGTTTTGAGGTCTTCCTGAAATTCTACTACGTCGTAATGAACACAAATTCTACGATCGCTGATTAATTTCTGAAATTGCATTCGGTGTATTCCTAGCAACTCACTAGCTTTACCTAAACTGATTTTTTCTTGTTGAAAAAGCATCATCAAAATTTCTACTAATAATTGATCTTCTGACAAGCCACTTGCTTGTAGAATTTGATCTGATATTAATAAACTCATTGTTATTTGAAAATTAATTAACACTGCTGAAGGCTAAAGTCTATGACAACTGCATCTATAAAACTAATACAAAGACTCACATAACCTGACAATCCAATGTTTACTTCCTGCTTCTACTGAGCCATTCGTTTGTATGAGAATTAAGTAAATATTGATAATAATCAAGATAATTGAAATTCATATTATTAACTCAAATCAACAATAACACTATTCTCTAATAGTTAGAGTTTTTTGGCAAGATTTATTTACATAGGACTTACACGGGAGGAACCTGGTTTCTAGGATAAATCCTTGTTTTGAGCAATAGACATCTACGCTCGTACCGGGTTTCTGGGTTCACATGGCTTTAGTCCTGTTACATTTTACGAACCTCTAGGTTAAAGCTACTCAGGGATTATTTTTAACTTTTAAATTGTACATAGCGCTATAATACTTGTTTGGTGTCATTCCATGCTTTGCTTTGCTGCGCAATGCTAACGCGAACAACCAAACTTACATAATTAACTAAAATAATTTATAATGTCAAACCCACAAATCAAGCCCCACTATCGCATCGAAATTATCGAACCCAAACACGTTTACCTCCTGGGAGAAAATTCTACCGAGACCCTGACTGGAGAATTTTATTGTCAGCTCATTCCCCTATTAGATGGTCAACATACCTTTGAAGAAATCTGTCAAACGTTAGCAGAAATAGTAAACCCAGAAGATGTCGAATATCTTCTTAACCATCTCCAAACCAAAGGTTATTTAACCCAAGCAACCCCCGAACTATCCCCACCTGCTGCTGCATTTTGGTCATTACTCAACGTAGAACCTCAACTCGCTGCCGACTTTCTCCAAAAAATCACCGTTTATGTCGCCTCAGTGGGAGAAACAACCACAGATTTATTAATCGAAAGTTTGACCGCAGTAGGTATCAAAACTAAACTTTGGGAAGACTACCCACTCACGTCAGATCGCAACGCATTATTAGTTGTTCTCACCGATGACTACCTCCAACCACAACTGGCAGAAATCAATAAAGCTAACGTCTCAGCTAACCAACCTTGGTTATTAGCAAAACCAGTAGGCAGTTTGCTGTGGTTAGGTCCCATATTTGCACCAGATATAGGATGTTGGGAATGTTTGAGTCAACGTTTGCGCGGACATCGAAAAGTAGAAGCTACGGTTTGGCGACAAAAACAAAAATCTATTGCTTCTAGTACGACCAAAAGAAAAGTTTCTGGATGTTTGCCTCCTCCTGCTGTTTTCCTCCCTTCAACTTTAGCAACTGCTATCAATCTCATCACCACGGAAGTTGCCAAATGGATAGTACAACAAAGTGGGGTGGAAATGCCCTACTTTACCACTCTTGCTGGCAAAGTAATTACTTTCAATCAAGCTAACCTAACCACAGAGACTCACTTTTTGAGTAAACGCCCCCAATGTCCAGCTTGTGGAAATCCCAAATTACTCCAAGAAATGTCTTTTTATCCTCTTACTCTCACCAGTCGGAAAAAGCATTTTACCACAGATGGCGGTCATCGCGCTGTTACTCCCGATCAAACAACCAAACGCTACGAAAAATTAATCAGTCCCATTACTGGAGTTGTCAGTGCATTAGTGCGAGTTTCCGAGCCTGAAAATCCTGTGGTTCATACTTACACTGCTATTCATGGTTTTGCTATAGCTAAAAATTTGGATGCTTTGCGTCCTTCCCTACGTCATCAAAGTGGAGGTAAAGGTAAAACTGATCGCCAATCTAGAGCTAGTGGTTTTTGTGAAGCGATCGAACGTTATTCGGGAATATTCCAGGGAGACGAACCTCGGAAAAAGTCAACTTTAGCTGATTTGGGAGATCGAGGTATTCATCCAGAAAAAATTCTGCATTTTAGTCTGACGCAGTATGCTAATCGGGAGAAATTGAATGCTAACTGTAAAGTAGAGCATGATTGGATTCCCCAACCTTTTGATGCCCGTCAAAAAATTGAATGGACTCCAGTGTGGTCGCTGACGGAGCAGAAACACAAATATTTGCCTACTGCTTTTTGTTATTATGGTTATAAATTGCCCAAAAAGCATAATTTTTGTGCAGGTGATTCCAATGGTAACGCTGCGGGAAATACCATAGAAGAAGCAATTTTGCAAGGATTTATGGAATTAGTGGAGCGCGACAGTGTAGCGATTTGGTGGTATAATAGTTTGCAGCGTCCGGGGGTAGATTTAGCCAGTTTTGACGATCGCTATTTATTAGAATTGCAAAAATTTTATCGAAAAAATCAGCGGGAGTTATGGGTGTTGGATTTAACTACAGATTTAGGAATACCTGCTTTTACTGCCGTTTCCCGTCGAGTTGAAGGAGAATATGAGCGAATTATTTCTGGTTTTGGAGCGCATTTTGACCCCAAAATTGCCATTCTGCGAGCAGTAACGGAACTCAATCAAATTGGATTGGGAATGGATCGGCAAGAGATTAGTCAGATGGAGGAAGGGATGCAAGAATGGATGATGACAGCAACTGTAGCAAGTCATCCTTATTTAGCTCCTCATCCAGAAATACCTGCTAAGGTTTATGGAGATTATCCGCAACTTTGGAGCGATGACATTTATAATGATGTTTTGACTTGTGTGAAAATTGCTCAAGCAGCAGGAATGGAAACTTTGGTATTAGATCAGACTCGTCCGGATATTGGGTTAAAAGTAGTTAAGGTGATCGTGCCTGGGTTGCGTCATTTTTGGTCGCGGTTTGGCAAAGGAAGGCTGTATGATGTTCCGGTGAAAATGGCTTGGTTATCTGAAGCATTGTCAGAGGAGCAGATGAGTTCAATACCGATGGTGCTTTAAGAAGGCAGAAGGAAAGAAAAGGTTAGAAGGGATAATTCTTGTGGGATGGGCATCCTACCAGTCCAAAAATACAGCAGATTCCACTTTGGTGAGGTACACCTACCTACGCGAGCAAAAGGCACAGTTCCCGAAAAATAGCACTGAATCTGCTGTATTTTTGTTAAAAAACTTTATAAATAACTGCTCCTGTTTCTGGGTGATTTTCCATTTCAACTAATCCCTGTAGATATAAACTTTTTAACAGTTCTTTCACTTCTGGTACAGTTTTATTTGTGGCAATAATACAATCTGCTATAGAAATTCCCTCTGGATGTTTCTTTGCCAATTCAAGAATAATTTGTGTGTCCGATTTGGGAGGATTTTTTTCTAAAATCCTCTCTATTTGTTCCTGGGGTAAATAATTAAAAATATCCCCAGAATCTAATCGCTTCTTCAGCATTTTCAGATTTTTCTCTTCTACCATTCCAGGAATAAAAAATAAATCAAAAAATTGACCTATCCCTAATAAACCTAAGGTACCTAACCAGATAGTGCCTGTGAAATATTTACCCGAATAAAATCTATGTAATCCACAAATACCGAAAAAACTAGAACACCATAAAAGGTAAGCCATACCTGTATTTCTAGTTTCATCTATTTGACGTACTTTAGAATTATCAACAATTTTAGATTTGTTCATTTTTTGAGTTCCTATTTCAATAATGGATAATTGATAATGGATAATTGATAATTACCTCTCCTTAAAAGGAAGAGTATTAAATAAAAGGAAAAAATTTATTTTTCTTGGTCGATTAGAAATGGTTAGAGAACCCATCCATCTCACCCTACAGGAAGCTCCGCTTTTCATGTCTGCTCAAGGGCCGAAAAGACCGTTTTTTCCTTTTTAAAGGGGAAGCTTCAAGGCGCGAATTATTTCATTATTTACATTATTAATTCGGTAAATAAATATAAGATTCGATATAAATTTTCAATTTTACTAGCTGAACTTACAGACCAAACTAGCATCTATATTTTCTACCTTAGCACAACCACTCAATGCCATAGCCACATCTAATTCACTACTCAATAACTCCAACAAATGCCGCACTCCATTTTCTCCATCCACCGCTAACGCCCACAAAACCGGACGGCCAACTAAAACTGCTTTTGCTCCCAATGCCAAAGCTTTCAAAATATCTGTACCTCTGCGAATCCCCCCATCCATCAACACATCCACCTTATTTCCTACTGCTGCCACTACCTCTGGAAGAGCATCAATAGTAGCGATCGCTCCATCTAACTGTCTACCACCATGATTAGAAACAATAATTCCTTTGGCTCCATGTTCAACTGCTCGAATAGCATCATCTCCCCGTAAAATTCCTTTCACTACTATAGGTAATGATGTCAATGACTGCAACCATTCAATATCTTGCCAAGTCAGAGCTGAATCGAGTTGATGAGCAAAATAAGTAAATAATCCAGACTCATCTTCTGTTTCCGGAATTTCTAAATTTGCCATTGAGGCTAAATTAGCTAATTTCAGATTAGATGGTAAAGTAAATTTATTTTTTCGGTCTCGTTCCCTAACACCTAAAATTGGTGCATCAGCTGTCACACATAATGCTTGATAACCTGCTGCTTCTGCTCTTTCAACTAAAGCACGAGTCAGGGAGCGATCGCGATGCACATAGAGTTGAAACCACAAACTTCTGGGTACATCGGCCGCTAATGCTACATCTTCTAAAGTTGTGTTTGACATGGTACTTAATACCATTGTTATGCCTAATTCTGCTGCTACTTTTGCTGTTGCTAATTCTCCTTCTGAATGCGCCAAACATTGAAATGCCATAGGAGCAATTAAAATCGGCATTTTGATTGGTTTCCCCAAAATTTTGGTACTTAAATTTCGTTGACTAACATCCACTAACATTCGTGGTCTAAGTTTATATTTTGCATAAGCAGTACGATTATCTCGCAAAGTAATTTCATCCCAAGCACCACTAGCATAATAATCTAGTACGATTTGAGATAAATATTCTGGAGCTAAAGATTCATACTCAAACAGATTAATAGGTTTGTTCATTAGATTGATAAAATAAAATTATTTATCTTAAAAATACATCAAATCTTTTCCTTCTGCCTCCTACCTTCTGCCCCTCTTTCAAAGGGGGGATAACTGATAACTGATAACTGAATTTGGCAAATCCTAACTACTGACAATAAGATATGGCATAGAGAGCGATCGCTAAACTTAACCTTACTTGTTCAACTTCAGATAAATCATACCAATCAGCAGATTCTATGGTTGCCAAAGTTTTTTCTACCGCATTATTTTTATCTCCACGCATGGAATAAGCAAGGGGACGCGCCATTACTTCTAAATCTTCTAAATCCCAACCTGGTAAAACTTCATTAACACAATGTACTAATTGATCTGAGAGAGATAAAGTGGAACCTAAACGATTCACTTGCTCAACGATATTAATCGCAATTTTCCCTAAGTTGTTAAGTAAATTATGGGGAGCAAGGCCGACAAATTTTTGATGTAAAGCATTCTGAGTATCAATAACTAACCAAAGTTTATCTGTGTGCCTATAAAAATTTTGGCAGGTGGAATTTATTTCCGCATCACTGAGTAAATTAGATAATGGTAGCTCTTGTTCGAGAGAATCAAAGTAAGAATCTGACTCTGGTGCTTGAGGATTCCAAGGATAAGTATTATCGTCTAAAACAATGGTACTTAAGAAGTCTAATTCTACCTCAGTAGAGGCATCATCAAGAGAAAGTTGAGAAGGAGAATGTTGATTATTCATAATTTTATTCCTAGTATATATTATTAATTAATAATGCATAATTAATAATGACAAATATCTCTAAATTAGAGTTTGCTGATTAAATATTAAAGGATTAACAAATATAAGGTTTCAGTAAATTTAAGTCCTCAAAAAGTACCAGCTTTTCGGTTAAAGTGAGCAGGAAAAGTGAGAATTTTGGGCTAACGCGAGTTAGAAACATTAAGGGACTATTTATTATCAACTACGAACTCTTCTATAACCCCCATTTCTTCACACTCTGTAAGGACGTTCGCATTTTTGTCATGCAACGTCCCTACTCCCTATTTCCTACCTTGGCAAAAAGAGTTTTTCACCAAACCCTAATTATTAATTATTAATTATTAATTATTAATTATCCACTATTTTACTACTTACTTAGCTACAGGAATAACTTAGTTATTTCCGTAATCTACCTTTGATTGACTACTTATTTCTTCTGTTGTCTCAATCACAAATTCAAAAGCTTGACCTTGAGAACTGCCAAATTTTAACAATGATCCTGAACTTATAGCCACCTCATCACGATGTATTCTTTGCCAATTATCAGACTGATAAATTAAAGTACCAAAACGAGAAATGTCTCGTAAAAAATAAGTGGGTTCAACTTCTTCATTTGGTAAGTAACGACAAAAAATTTCTGCGTGTTTTTGGGAAACCCACCGCTCCGGAATCTCTACATCATTTTCTGGAGAACGCCCCACTTTAATTGTCCCAAACCAAATTGGCCAAACTTGATTATGATCATTTCGAGAACGTAAAAAAGCTCTAAAAGTATAACTACCCATCCAAGTCGGAGAATTAGTAGGTAGTTGAGTTACTAATTCATCAAATACTTGTACTAATTGACCATTAAATTCTGGGTGCATATACAAAACTGGTAATGTCCAAGCTGGTTGATTAAATTTGTAGAGAGTTAATAATTGTTGTCTTGCTACTGTTACTGCTTGATCTATCAACATTCCCTCTATCAAACTTTGAGCCAAAACTTGAATAAAACTTAAAGCTTCCCGATCAGCAATTTCATCTCGCATCCCCAAAACAGCAGGTACTCCATGATGAATTAATACTTCTACTAGACTACTGCGTGGTATTACTTTTACTTCACCAGAAGATAGATTTTCTGTAACAGGTTGCGCTCCCCAGCAAGCATTGAATACTGCTAGGGTTACTCCATTACGAACTAAAATTTGGGCTAACTCGGTACCATTAAGGGTGGTGTCAGGTGCTAAAAATAGGCAGCCTCCATCTGGACCTGGTTTACCGTGACCAGCATAGAATAGAACATTATATATTTTTTTATCTAAATAGGAAATTAATTCTTCTGGAGTGGGCTGAATTAGGGTATCAACTCTACAAGGAATAGTAGGATTAGGTTTAGGTGGATTAGGATTGGGGATATTTTGAGGTGTCAAAACCTCTATTAGTTGGGCTACCTCTTTTTCCAGTTTTAATTGGGATTGATGGCCATTAGTTGTGAGGAATTGCCCTTTGGAGGTATTTTCCCCAATTACTAATAGAATATTCAGAAATTGGGAAGGTTGTTGATTTCGTAAGGGATTAACATCACTGGTGGTACGACTGAACAAAATTTCCCGATTTAGAGAAAAGGCAGGTAAAGCGACTCCTGGTTGCATAATTTCCCAGGGTAGGGCAATTAATTCTGGTTCGCGAATATCTAATCTTACTCTTAAGGGCAGTTTTTGGCCAATGGCAATACCTTGACTTTGGTGTAAACTATCAGCGATTTCTCCTTGAAATAGCCACTGCCAAATGCTGATGCCTAGATTTTGCATTAAGCGGGTGGTAATGTTGATTTTGACGCCAGATTCGGGGTCTGGATGAATATTTGTGGTAGACTCTGAGTCAGGCTGAGCTGTACCAATAGGAATCGCAGGTAAATTTTCGGGAGAGAAGACTTCTAACCAAGTTTGCCAAGCTTGTGATAAGGTTTCTGGCCATACCTGGTCATGGTGGACATATCCCCGTTGCAAAGGAGCTTGCATTACCCAGGTGGCAAAATGATTAGTTTCTGGGATGTTCAGACGGGCGATCGCTATACTTAAGCAGGGACTTTCTGGAGGGAAAGGCATTCAATTTTTTTATATTGTTATTATTATTATTCTTAATTTACTTGAATATATTTATATTTATGTGAGTTTATCTATCTTGAGGAAAGAGGAAGTAGGGAATAGTAGACCAACGCAAGTAAGATACTGGTACTGAGAAGGATTGAGCTATCCGTAATTTAAAGTTAATGTAGGAGCGTTTTTGTATAGGGAATGCTCTACTTTCCATGTCGCGCAGCGAAAATGCCTATTCGCCACTACATTATTACTGTGATTAAAGAAAAGAAAATTAGGTGATTTAGTTTTGTCTAGATATTTATTCATATTAGCTATTGGTAATTAATCTAAGGATATTACAGCAGTTTTGGCTTGTTATAAAGTAGATAATACAGTTTTAGGCAATAGGCAAAAAAATATTCATTCTATCATTATTTTTCTCTCACGGAAAGTATAAGTAGTTTACTATATCTCATAAGAACGGGAAGCGCAATTAGATAAATTTTCCTTCTTACTTCTTACTTCTTCCTTCTCTAACAAAAAATGTGGAATTTGAGAAAATATAATTGGTATTTTTTCCTACTTCTTACTTCTTAGTTCTTCCTTTTATAACAAAAAAATGTGGAATTTGAGAAAATATAGTTGGCATTATAAAAAATCTCAAAGTCCAGTTAGGAATTAATCTAAGGATATTACAGCAGTTTCGGCGCGTTATGAGGTAGATAATATTCATAGTTTTAGGCAATAGACAAACAATATTCATTCCGTCATTCATTATTTTTCTTTTACGGAAAGCATAAGTATTTTACTATACCTCATAAGAACGGGAAGCACAATTGGATAATTTTTCCTTCTTACTTCTTACTTTTAACTTTGGAATTTTAACTTCCTACTTCTTACTTTTAACTTTGGAATTTTAACTTTGGAATTTTAACTTCCTACTTCCTACTTCCTACTTCTTACTTCTTACTTTTAAATTTTGACTTCTCTAACAACAAATGTGGAAATTGACAAAATATAATTGGCATTTTTTCCTATCCTTATTTACTTTTATAATTCTTGGTTCATTCATTACCAGAGGGTATACTTTTCCTGTGGGAAATCATTATACTCACGTTCCTCAAATCAAATCAATGTTGAATCCTGGACTCTATAATAATGATTACTATGTTCAGGAAATGTTGCAGTTTACTCCTAGATATTACTATCAATATTTGGTTTATTTGTTGAGCAAAATTACTGGCAATATTTATCTCGCTTATTTGATTTTTTATCTAACTTCATTTATTAGTTTTATCTGGGGTTTATCTGCCATAAGTAAAATTTTTACTCCTTCCAAATTATCAACAGCAGTTTTAATTTTTCTGAGTCTAACATCCTACACATTAATTGGATATTTAGAACTTTTTCCTAATACTCCCATTCCGGCAACATTTGCCATGAGTTTCACAGTTTGGGGGTTTTATTTTTGTTTTCGCCAAAGATGGATAATTGGTTATTTATTTTTTGGCATTGCTTCAATTTTACAATTTTTGGTTGGTGTTTTACCGGGAGTTATGATGATTCCTATTATGTTAATTGAAGTGATAAAAAATCAGAATATTAAACAAGTTAACTCTTTGGAAAAATTCAAAAATTTTACTAAATTGATTTTTTCAGTGATTTTGCCGTTAGTTATTTGCTTGAGTTTTGCTTGTTTAGTTTATCTACCAATGGTATTAACTGGAACAACTAGCACGGATCAATTAACCAATGAAGAATTTGTCTTTATCTATGGTTGGGTTAGAAATCCTCATCATATTATTCCTGCTTATTGGCATTGGCAAAGTAGGTTAGATTTTATCTGTTTTATTTTGGGTGGTTGTCTGTGTATTCACAAAATTGATATTCTTAAATCGGAAGATTTACAGCAGTCGAGAACAGAGAAAAAAATTTCCCACATTTCCCCTTTTCCCAAAAATCAAGGAACTAAAAAAGATTTAATTTTGACTGACACAAAAGGTTTAGATAAATGGAAGTTTTATTTAATTATTGCTGAGTCAATTTTGGCTTTGTTTTTAGGTTATATTTTTCTGGAAGTTTACCCCTTAGCTTTATTTGCTAAATTACAGTTGGCAAGAACTGTTCCTTTGGCTCAATTAATAATATTTATTGCTGTAGGTATATTGGTTGATCAGTTATATCAACAAAGAAATTTAGGGGTTGGTTTACTTTTGATAATTTCTCTAATTTTGCCTGTACCTTATCAGGGAATTTGCTTTTTTATCTTATCATTAGGATTATTTTTTATGGAGAAATGGCGCTACAAAATAATAGCTTGGTTCCTTCTGTTAGGAGGATTAATATTTTACTTGTTACATCCACCGATGAATTTAATTATTAATCGTTTGTTTATGATGCCTGGTTTATTTTTGGTCTTAGTATTTCCGTTTATTTTAGATGAGCTTGACCCAGGAATCGCTCTGAAAAAATTAATGACTTATAGTTTAGCGATCGCCACGACTTTATTATTTATTTTAGGATTATTTGAAGCATTACCAGGAAAAATTTTACAGGTATTTAACCAACAGGTAAAATTTAACAGAGTTCCACAAAATGAGGTTACGAAATTAGCTTTAAGATTTAGAGAAATTAGCGATCAAGATGATGTAATTTTAATTCCTCCATTTGTGTCAAATTTTCAATTTTTTTCAGAGAGAGCAGTTATTGTTGACTTTAAACATTTTCCCCAAACAGATAAAGGAATTAGACAGTGGAAAAATCGAATGGAAGATGTTTTTGGCGTTCCTTTGAATGATAAATTAGCAGTAGGATCGATGGAAATTTTGTTTCCACAACAGACAGGAAAAGAGTTAGTTAATGTGGCGAAAAAATATGGAGCTAAATATATTTTGACTATGGTTAAATGGCATGGAGATATTCAGGGAAAAGTTCTTGATAAGGAGGGAAAATGGGTGATTTTTCAGATAAATTCTGATTAGTAGAGGCTTGATTTATCAGTTATAATTACAATTATTGCTATAGTATCTAGCTAATAGGTTGGGTTTCCTTCCTCAACCCAACCATAAAACCAAAAACAATCAGGCACGTTTTCGATTTCATTGTCAAGAATTAAAATTCTTGGCTAATAGTTTAAGTCATCTTTAGATGACTAAATTAAATAAGGGTGTTAATGCTAAGAGTTGAGTTTCTAATTCTTTAAGAGTCATGTAGGAATCCTATTTAAGTTGTAATATTTTTCTGGCAGTTAGGGGTCAGGAATCAAGATTCAAAATGTTAAAAGTTTTCTGCTAAAATTATATTATAGTAATTAATTTTACCTGAAAGTTTGTACTACTGGACTACGCATTGTATAACAATTAAAATTTACCACAAAATTATTGAATTAAGATAAAATTATATGCCAAATCTCACAGTTAAAGACTTGGAAATTTTGCAAGGTACTCTAAGTCAAGCAGATTTAGATTATCAACTAGAATTAGAGGAAGGAAATATAATTAGTTATGAATCCATCAGATATTGTTTCTAGTGAAGTTGGCGCTCGGTTAACGAGGCTATTAGGTAATTGGGTTGAGCCACGTCGTCTTGGAAGTTTGTTTGATTCTAGTGGTGCTTTTATTCTTCCTGATAATAATCTCAAAGTTCCTGATGTTTCTTTTGTTCGTGCTAAACGTCTCAAAAAAAGTGTTCGTTATTTTGGAGAATTAACGCCTGATTTAGTAGTAGAAATTAAATCTCAAAGTGACAGAATTAAACCTTTGGAAGAGAAAATTAAGAAGTATTTAGAATTAGGAGCAGAAGTAGAAATATTGATAGACCCAGACAAGCAAATAGTTATAGTTTATGCTGCTAATGGTGAAGAAATTCAGTTTAAAAATGGAGATGATTTGACTATTCCTGAATTATTTGGTGAGTGGGAATTACCTATTGTTGAACTTTGGCGGCCTGTGTTTGATGAAGAGGAATAAATTTGCTGGCAAATTTTCCATATAATATACAGCAATTGCGATTTAATTATACCAGCTTACCTAGTCAAGGATTAAAATCCTTGGCTAAGAGCTTAAGTCATTTTTAGATAACTAAATTATCTATTTTTCTTCTTATTCAAAAAATACTGAAAAGATTAAAATCCTTGGCTAAGAG
>NZ_JAYKGW010000016.1:0-2845 GCF_035285525.1 Okeania sp.
TCTATGTTTAATAGTTGGAATTTAAGCCAGATCAAAATAACTCTATTAATAGGATTAATCATTTTGGGATTAATTTCTATATTAGTTATAGCTAACTCAATTCCAACTTCTCAAATACCCCAAAACCAATCTACAGATTCTCAATTTGTAGTTCAAAAATTATCACAGCAAATATCTACTAATAATCAATGGATAATTAATACTACTCAAGCTAGGGAATTAGCGAAACAAGAATCAACAATTTTAGATACTCGTTCTTGTAAAATTTTCAACCCTAAAAGTTTATTAAATGCCATTTGCATAAGTTGGAAAGATTTTTCTCAACCTCAATTACAATTTAAGGGTAAATTACTTACAGATGACAAAATTTTGACAGAAAAATTACAAGCAATTGGTATTTCTAAAAATCAACCAGTAATAGTATTTGGCGACACGATAAATGGTTGGGGAGAAGATGGCAGAATAGTTTGGATGTTACGGACTTTAGGGCATCAAAAAACCTTTTTAGTTGATGGTGGTTTTGCTGCTTTAGTAAAATCAGGTTTTCCTACAATTAATTTTGTTAAAAATAGCTCTTCTGTCCGAGGAGATTTTATTGTTAACCGTATCGAAAATTGGCAAATTAATCAGAATGAATTAAAAGAAAATTTAGACAATAATAATTTAGTAATTATTGACACCAGAGAGTTACGAGAATATGAAGGAAAAACACCTTATGGCGAACAACGGGGCGGTCATATTCCTGGAGCAATTCATATTTATTTTAAGGATTGGTTAGATAATAATGGAATATTATTATCACGAGATAAAATTTTAGAAATATTGGCAAAAAAAGGAATTACTAAAGATAAAAATATTGTCACTTATTGTACAGGTGGAGTCCGGTCTGCTTGGTCTAATTCTGTATTAGTAGATTTAGGTTTTCAGGTGAAAAATTATTCTGGTTCTATGTGGGAATGGTCAGCTAGCGATCCAGATATTTATCCTTTAGAGAAGTAATAAGTAATAAGTAATAAGTAATAAGGTAAGCATTCAGCTATCAGCTATTAGTTATCAGCAATTAATGGGAGGAAGAGGTAAAAGCAATTTAGAAATTGAGAAATAATTATAAATTTACTGTCTAAAGTCAACTTAACTTCTTATCTTAGAAGTAATTATTCATTATTTGTTGTTAACATATTTCCGACCCAGGAGGCTAGCTGACTGCTAAAAACTGAATGCTTACTTTAATAATTAATAATTACCTCTTATGATCAGGAAGAGAATTGGTTAAAAGAAACTTTTTTCTTTTTTTATCCATGAATGGAGAGGCTTTATACCTTAATTTTTCGGTAAGAAGTAAGAAGTAAAAAAGAAACAATTGTGTAAAAAAAAAGGAATTATATAAAATCCTGTTTTCCAGACTAATTTTGGTAGTGCTGCATTGCAATGGTCGTGAATTTCGATTATCTTTTTTGGGAGGCACAGTGGGAGCATCTTGCTCCAGCGCCAGGTATTCTTTATTTCTTATATACTATTACTATACAGGAATACTCTACTTTTTAAATATTAACTAAATCTATTTGGTATTTCCTAAAAAAAGTCTTTTAGTTGAGGTAGGAAGTAGTTAGGATTTAGTGTAGTTATAGAAGAAGTATTCGGAACAATGGTTCCTTAATTTTTATGTTATAAGTAGGTAGGCACGAAAAAATAAAACTATGTAAAGATAAGTAAACAGGGACAAATTATCTATGGAGGTGATGATTTATGGGTGCTCGTTTAAGGGTTTTCCTGACTCGTGAGCAAGACCAAAAACTACTAAAGCTCAGGACTGAAGATGTACCACAGAAAGTCAAAGACCGAGCTGAAGTAATTAGGCTTAATGCTCATGGTTGGTATGTAGAAAACTCAGGGCATCTCACTTTAACTGGAGTTCACAAACAATTAGAAAAGTGTTACATACATGGCAGAAATTAGGTATAGAAGGACTATGGGAACAAACAGGTAGAGGGGGGAAAGCAAGATGGTCTGAAGAAGATATGGTATTTTTGGAACAATCCTTAAAACAAGAGAAACGTACATATAACTCTAGACAACTCGCCCAAAAATTAGAAAGCGATCGCCAAGTCAAATTAAGTGCCGATAGATTAAGAAGGGTACTCAAAAAAAGGGGCTCCAGCATGAAAAGGGCAAGAAAAAGCCACAAAGGGAAACAGGATGTAAAGGAAAGAGCAATTAAACAAGCAGACCTAGAAATGTTGGAACATTTCTAGGCCAGTGGAGAAATCGACTTGAAATATTTGGATGAGTCAGGTTTTTGTATGTGGAGTGAGCCGAGTTATAGCTACTATCAACGAGGTGAGCAAAAATCATTGGAACAAACAAAGCGTCGTGGTCGTAGATTAAGTATCATTGGACTTTTGCAACCTCTAATTAGCTTTGTTGATGGTTTAGTTATTGGTGGTGTTGATCGTAAGTCTTACATACAGATGATGGAGTTGGAAGCTCAAGAAGCAGAAAAGCTAGGACGTATAAGAGTCATAGTACAGGATAATGGTCCAATACACAAATGTCTGGAAGTGCAAAAGTTGTGGTCAAAGTGGGAAGCTCAAGGTTTATATATCTTCTTTCTACCTAAATATTGTTCTGAAATGAATCCAATTGAATTAGAGTGGCAACACCTGAAAAAGGATGAAATATCAGGACAAATGTTTGAGGATGAGTTAGACCTTGCTTATGCGGTTATGAATGGGGTGAGAGCTAGGGGAAAAAGAGGAGAGTACAGTACAGAGCGTATTAAATTTAACTCTAGAACTTAGATTTAACTTTTCGTTACATAGTTATAAATTTTCCCGCCTACCTACTT
>NZ_JAYKGW010000017.1:0-53968 GCF_035285525.1 Okeania sp.
TTGCTGTTATGTATGTATGAAATTTTCGAGGTACGGCGGTCTTCGGTTTTTTTCCTTGACCGTTAATATTACTTTAGCTAGTTTATTTCTATTTGTAAAGGGGTGTTAAGTAATTTATTCTTTAATTTATTTATAAGTTTTTTTTATCAAAATAGCTGACAAATCCAGAAACCGGGTTTCTTTGTGGATAAAAATAAATTCAGGACTTAGGCAAAGGTACTATATATATATATATATAGTTGAAAAACTATTGCGCAATAGTTTTTAGGACTATATTTAGGGTCGCTGCGTAAGTCCTGATAAAGTTCCATTGCTTCTCTAATATTATTTTCTGTTTCTTCAAGGGTTTTACCTGTAGAAATACAACCTAGTAAGTCAGGAACATAAGCAGAATAGTTATTTCCAGTCCATTCAAAAATGACAATATATTCTTTCATTATTTATCCTCTAATTTTGCTTGTTTCCAAATGCTTTTAAGTGTTCTAATGGCAACTTCAAAAGAATAAATAAGGAAGAAGGAAGAATAGATAAATATTGAAAAACGAGGAGGAAAATGATAGAAATAGAAATCTAAAATAAATTGAAGCAACCATTTTTCAACATATCTGATCGATATGTAGAGTTTGCTGATTAAATCTAAAACATTAACAGATAAAAGTTTTACCCTTTTTCAAGTCCGAAAAAGTGCAAGTTTTTAGGTCTAAAAGGTACGGTTCCCGAAAAATCAAAAAGTTATAATTTTGGGGTAACTATAGCAGACAAATAAAGAAACCATTCTTAAAAGCAACTTTCTCCATAACTGCTGATTATTAACTACTTCCTACTCCCTACTCCTTACTCCCGTAGGGACCTTGCACGCAACGTCCCTACCAAATGCAAAAAGACTTTTTATAAACAAATCCTATGTACTTTTTTGTAAAATTATTTTTCCAAAGTGTTACCTATGAAAAATTCTCTAATTAACTAGATTTAATCCTTCGTCCATGTCTAAAATCGTCACATATAGTCCTGCTTATACAGTGGTTCCTACTTATGAATGTTTTAATCGTTGTAACTATTGTAATTTTCGCTCAGAACCAGGTCAAAGTTCTTGGCTAAGTCTATCAGAAGCAGAAAAAATATTATTATCTCTCAAAAATCAAGGTATAATTGAAATTTTAATTCTGAGCGGTGAAGTACATCCGAACAGTCAATACAGACAAGCTTGGTTTCAACTAATCTATGATTTGTGTAAATTAGCTCTATCTTTAGGATTTTTGCCCCATACTAATGTTGGGCCACTGAGTCAACCCGAAATGAAAGATTTGAAACAAGTAAATGTGTCAATGGGACTAATGTTGGAGCAGATCACCCCTAAATTACTAGAAACTGTTCATAGAAATGCTCCTAGTAAGAGGCCACATTTACGGTTACAACAATTAGAATGGGCAGGAGAATTAAGAATACCTTTTACTACTGGTTTATTATTAGGAATAGGAGAAACTGTAACTGACTGGAAAGAAACTTTAGAAGCGATCGCTAATATTCATCAAAAATGGGGCCATATTCAAGAGGTGATTCTCCAACCCTACAGTCCTGGCAATCTAGAAATATGGAATGGTGAAGGTTTTGAGCTTAATTTATTGCCAGAGGTTGTAGCGATCGCCCGTCAAATATTACCATCAGATATTACTTTACAAATTCCTCCTAATTTAGTTACAAAACCAGAAATATTATTAGCTTGCTTAGAAAATGGAGCGGGAGACTTGGGAGGTATCGGACCATTAGATGAAGTTAATCCTGATTATCCTCACCTACATTATCAAGCTTTAGTAAAAGTTTTGGAGTTTGAAGGATGGGAATTAATTAAAAGATTACCAGTTTATTCTCAATATGATAATTGGTTGCCAATAAATTTAAAAAATATTGTGAGTAAATGGCGCTCGAAATTATCAGTAAAGTTATCTCCCGTTCAATCGGAATTATAACGGGAGAGGGGTTTTTGGTGTTCTCCCCTGCTCCCTACTGCTATCCAGTCTCAAGATAAGTTGGTACTTAAGCGAGCAGTATTGGAAACGAATCTACTTTGTCAAAAGATAGAAACGATAGTCACTACCATCATGTAGCATCCCTAATTCACTTAGATCACTGTTAGAAGGGGTATCGACTAAATCTAATTCTGGAATAGAGTTGAATTTATATTCATAAGCATTACTACTCATATTGAACGAACCCTGTAATAATTTGTTGTTGTTTCCTAGTTCCATCCTGTAGTATCGGTAAGCACTTCCATCATGTAGCATTCCCCATCGGTTCGCGTCTGAATTATCTGGAAAACCTGTTACAGGGATTTTAGGAATGGAATTGTGTCCCCATTTGTAGGTACTACTACCAGAAACCCAAGCAAACTGATAAAGTTGATTTGATTCACCAAGCTGACGAAGGTATAGTCTGTAGTCACTACCGTCATATAACATAGCAAAACTGCTGGCATCAGCATCTTCTGGTGCATCAATTAAGGTCAATTCTGGAATTGAGTTATGTCCAAATTCATAGGATGAACCATTGAAAGCAAATTGATAAATTGTGTTATTGGTGCTTCCTTTGAAAAAATACAGACGGTAAGCTGAACCATCATGAAGCATAGCCCAACGTTCAAAATTAGTGTCATTTGGAGCATTGGTAATTGGAATATTCGGAATTGAGTTATGTCCGAACTGGTAATTATTGGTTCCAGCGACATAAGCAAATTGATTAAGGGAAGGCATAATTAATTTTCTCCGATTGTACAGTTTTAAGTTAGAGCATCATTCTGTCTTACTATCAGCAAAATACTGATATATATTAGACTAGCTTTTTTATAGTTAATATATACAAATAAATAGGTAAATTTTTTTGAATATTGTGAAAATTTAATGTATTATTTTAATTTACATTACTTAAATTAACAAAAGCCATAAAAAAATGGACGTAACAGAACTCGAATCTGTGACCTCCACGATGTCAACGTGGCGCTCTAACCAACTGAGCTATACGTCCTAGATATTTAATTACAATAACACACCCTTCTGAAACTTGCAACCTCTAAACCAAAAAAATATTATTAGTACCTGACTTCTAGTTATACCTTTTCACAGGAGTTTACTGAATACTAAAAGTTAATAGCTAGTTAAATCCAAGACCGAAACCACATTCTCAACTGCCAATCTTGGGGAGATAAAGGTAATCCTAAATAAACAGGCATCCAAAAAACAAACGCCAAGAAAACTATAAAAATTGTTGTAAATCCTATTATCTTAAGATAATTTTTGCGACTGTTTAATAACCTATCAACCCACCAAGAAAATGCCAAAACAGCAAACACTAAAGCTCCCATATAATGATACAAAAAAGTGCAACGACTCACTTTACTCCAAGGGAGAAAATTACTCATCCAATTTATAATTAAATATAGTAACAACCACATTTCTGAAGCAGGTGGAAATTGAAAAGTCTGCTTTAATTTAATTTTTTTACGTCTTGCTTGTCGATTTTTTTCCCAATGCCAAATACGATTAAATAACATCAAGATTAATAATAAAATTCCCCATACTGATAACCACCAAAGAATAGGATTTCCCATCGCATGAACATCAAAAATTAGGGGATTAACTTTTGGGTCTCCAATATCTGGAGGTAAGGGTGGTAAAGAAGGTTCTGGTTTGTCTAATAAACCTGTATTTTTATAAAAATAAACTACTGGTCTAATCATTAACGGCCAGGTAAACCATTGAGCGCAATAAGGATGAGTATCAGGTCCGCTGCCGACTCTTTGGTGATAGCTGAAAATCTGTTGCTGCATTTCCCAAAAGCCATATTGGGGGTTAAGAATAATGTGGGGAATCCAAAGTAGGCTATAGGTAATTATAGGAATAACGAATAAATATAGAGTAAATTTAATCAGATTTAGTTGAGTTAAATTTTGCCAAGGAAATTTATATTCTGATTTTTTAGTAGGAGCAATAAATTGAATTATCCATGCTAATATCCAGAGCATATAAATTCCGAGTAAAAATCCTAGACCATTCCATTTAATCGCTGCACTTGCACCAAAAAATATACCAGATAAAGCTAACCATTTTCTTGGTTTTAATTGATTATTTTGGAGAGCAATAATTAAACATAAGTGACCTAATAATCCAAAGATTACTAGATAGATATTATTCAAAGCATAGCGAGATTCAACTAAAAATAATCCATCTAAAGCTATTAGTAAAGCAGCAATAAAACTATAACTCCAACGGTGGGTTAATTGATAGGCGATCGCTCCTACTACTACAGGAATAAATGAACCTGTTAAAGCATTTATCCACCGATAACTCCAAGAGGCTAAAGTAGAACCTGTTTCATTATTAACTATTTCTTGACCAAAGGGTAAAATAGAACCTATCCAAATACCAATGGCAATAATATATTGACTTAGGGGGGGATGAGCATTAAAAAATTCTGTTTGAGTGAGATAGTTGTTAGCAAATTTAGCATAATAAACCTCGTCAAAAACGAGAGTATTAAAACGACCTAATTGCCAAAATCTGAGGATGACTGAAAATAGAAATATACTAGCTATCCCTATAATAGTAAACCATTTATTTAATTGATAAGACATTGGATATATGAAATAAATATAATTGACTTTTAGAGGTTTTTAATTTAGTATTAAAACTTAAGCATTCAGCATTCAGCTATGAGTTATTAACTCACTGTTACACCGAAGGATAAATTAGCTTTCAAAAAGAATGAGAACTTATGTTTGCATAGCATTTTATAGGAAATAAAAAGACCATTAGCTAACTTTAGTAAGTGATTAGATTCAAAAGCTAAATGCTGAATGCAAATAGCTAAATACTTAAATCAAAACTGAAGGAGTAACAAGTTTGACAAATTATTTTTCCTGCAATTTCAAGTATTAAGAATCAAGCAAAGCTATCAATAATGTTACTGTAACTAATTGTTCAGTTTTGACTTAAGCACTTTATTTTTACTAACAATATTTTTTCAATTTTTCTGCCATACCAGTATTAAGTACTGAAGCAAAATTAATTGTGCATTAACTTTTCAGATCGCCAATCTATTATATCAAATTCGCTTACTTTGGAGAATAATGTTATACCATCAGTATTAGCAAAAACTCCTAGTTTGTAAGATGTTTAGAAACCAGAGCCATACCGGGGGTGAATTCTCACAATACTAACAGATTTGATATTAAATACAGTAGCGTTAGAGCTAATTTATTTTTGACTTACAGCGTTTTTCAAATTGATGAATCACATTTCTATAATCAAAGCCTTGTAGAGACATTCGCATTTTTTTTATCTAACGTCCCTACTCTGGTTTACCAAAATGAAAACCGCTGTAATTTGGTCAAGATTTTACCTGACGCATAACACGCTAAAGTAATAATTAAAGAAACTTTAGCTACTAAAATTCCAGTTTTCAAACTTTGTTTCTGTAGAATTTCTTGTTGATTTATAATTTGCGCTATTCTCATTATTTAGTCAATCATTTCTGATGATTTGTAATACCGTCGCTCACAAGTCTTCAAAACTTGATAACAACTTACCGAGCAATTTTTTATCAATTTATACCTCTCTAGATTACAGTCTTATATTAGTAAAGTACACCAGTTCCGGGTAAGATGCCCACATAATGAATTTACTTTTGTCTAATTTTGATAAATACTTTTGCTTTCTATTAGTTAGTTAATTATTGCTGAATTTTGTTTAATAACTGTATTCTTTCCAGCAGAAGCTTGAGACATAATACCATTTCTCAAAAGTATTGCTATACTTGGAAGCTAGTAAAATCACTTTTCTTCATCACCGAAATTACTAAATATCAAGCATTTGCTCGAACAAATAATATTTAGAAAGAAAAAATCCAAATATAGCAAAGTTTATGGTAATTTGGTATAATACCTATTTTCCTGATTGTCAAGATAAGTTAAAGAAGTTTTTGATTACTAGAAAAACTCTTGAATTATAGACTATTTGCAAATGGATAATTTTCTCCTGCCATCCATCCTCTTTATTATTTTTAAGTGCAAATTCGTTCAAACTCAAGTATTATTTAATTACACTAATCTGAACTTTGAATAGACAATTAACCTAATCAAAGAATAACGGTACAATTTGAAAAAATACTTAAGTAATGTCTCAACAAATTACACAATTATCTATTGATGAATTGAAACAAGTCTTTGATTCATTTGATACTGATGGTAATAGCTCATTATCACCTGAAGAGGTAATAAATGTTCTGCGTTATCTAGGAATGAACCCAAACACTGAAGATATAAAATCTATCTTTATTAGTATTGATAAAAATGTCAGCAATACGATTGAGTTTGACGAATTTTCTCAATGGATTTTAGATAAAGTAAATATAACTTCTAAAAAGGATTTATTAGAGATTTTTCGCTTAATTGATTTGGATAACAACGGTACTATCTCAACTGATGAACTACGAGAGTTATTTTATGGGTTAAATATTAACGTCAGCGAGGATGAAATCGAAATGTTGATCCAACAAGCTGATATCAATGGTAATGGTATCATTGAGTTCGATGAATTTGTCAAAAGTGGCGGTTTATGGACTCGGATTAAATTAACAGTTGGTGTAGTACGTTCCTTTTACATACAAGCAGAATTTGATTCTCTTGCACGACAATATAATCAACTTATCCGTTTGTGGGTTCCCTGGTACGAAGAGAATCTTGGAATCACCCTGGATAATTTACAAAATGAATTAGATGCGCCGAATATCCTGGAGCTAGGTGGTGGTACTGGTAATCTTTCTGCTGCTGTGCTAGAGCGTTACTCAGAAGCTGATGTTCATGTTGTAGATAGTTCTAGTAAGATGATCGATTTTTGTCAGCAGCGTTTTGGGAAGAATGAGCAAATCCACCTCTATGAGCAGGATTTTATGACATTGGATTTCCCAGAAGCGACTTTTGATTACGTTATCTCATACATCACTCTGCATCATCTAAATGATGGCGATAAAAAACAATTGTTCCACAATGTACATCGGTGGTTAAAATCTGATGGGTTATTTTCTTATTCCGACATCTTTCGGGGAATTAATAATCAAATCCATGAACGCTATAATGAACAATGGAAAAATGCTGTTTATGAGCTAGGAGCAACGAATGAGCAATGGAATCATTTTTGGGATCATGATCGACGCTATGATCGGCATATTCCTATTATGACAGTAGTAGATTGGCTGAGAGAAATTGGCTTTGTGGATATAGATATTACCTGGCGTCGTTCTCTATGGGCAAATATTATTGCTCGAAAACCTTGATTTTTGATGCTTGCTTAATAATTTCTAAATTGTCCTCAGAACAAAATTTTAACTTCTTGACAGAATTTGTTAAACTAGAAGAGTTATTTAGTACCATTGACATACAATAACCCTCTTTGAATTTCATAACATAATAGGTAATGCAACTGATAAATAGATGTTATTCCAAAAATTTAACCTGGTTAAATTTATCAGTTGCTATTTTATTATATTTCAAAATAGCAGTAACTAAATTTTTATATAGTAAATAGCTCACCTTATTAAATAGTAACTATCTATTCTATCTCTAACCAATTTTCTAAATTTATTCCCTCAACTCTTGACATATCAGAATCATTAGAAACTAAAGTTAAATTATTAGTAATTGCTGTTGCTGCAATGAGTATATCAGCATCTTGAATAGGTCTTCCTTTCCTCCTCAAATTTATGTGAATTTCTGTTGCTTTTTCAATAACTTCTAAATTGTCTAAAAACAAAATTGTAACTTTTTGACAGAATCTGTTAAAAATAGATAGTTTGCGAGTAGCATTCACATATAATAATCCTCTTTTTACTTCATAAAAGCTGATGCAGCTAATGTAAACATCTTCTTCTCTGAGATATACGTTCAGTAATTTATCTCTAATTTTTTGATTCTGATTGACAAACGCTGAAACTATATTAGTATCTAATAGATAATTCACTTTTCCTATCTCCCTTCTACTACAGCATTAAACATTTCTATTTCTTCTGGAGTTAAATCATTAGGTGTTGTCCATAATAACTCTGTTACCATGATTCTCTCAACCCTTTTTTTCAACCTTTCATCATTGAGAGGTAGGAGAATTTGAGGTGACACTCTATCTAATAATGTCGAGAAAGTCTGAATAAGTTCATCTCGATCTAATTCTTGATAAAGACTATCGTTTTCCATTGCTCGATCGATCATTTCTGATATTCTTTTAAGAACTGTATTCTTTTCTGTAGAAACTTGAGTCATAATTTCCTCCTATAATTTTTTAATTCTGGTTTACAACTGTTGAAACTATATTAGCATCTAATAGATAATTTAGATAACTTGCTTTTCCCATCTCCCTTCTACTGCAGCATTAAACATTTCTTTTTCTTCTGGGGTAAAATCATCCAGTATTGTCCATAATAATTCTGTTGCCATAAGTCTCCGAACTCTTTTTTTCAACCTTTCATCATTGAGAGGTAAGAGAATTTCAGGTGATACTCTATCTAATATTTTCGAGAAAGTCTCCAGAAGTTCATCTCGATTTAATTCTTCTTGATAAAGACTATCGTTTTCCATTGCTTGATCGATAATTTCTGATATTCTTTTAAGAACTGTATTTTTTTCCACAGAAGTTTTGAGTCATAATTTCTTCCAATTATATAAATAAATTGAAAAGGTTCCCTATTTCTAGAAAACCTCTTTAATTATAATTGATAATCAAGTCAATAAAAACTAAATTGACTTATGCTTTAGTTTTAAGTGTTAGTATCCAATAGGATTTTTTAGTATTAGTTGAAGTTCTAAATAAATTGGTAATCTATCAATTTCTCTACATAGATTTGATAAAGGTTCACCATTTGATTTTCTCTGTAGATAAACTCCTTTCAACAAAACTTCTAACCCATACTTTGTCAGTGCATCTGATGCCAGTCCTATTACTCCCAAAAATGCGATACCACCAATCATTCCTCCCGGCCCTAACATTGCTAATGTTGCTGTAATTGCTGCTGCACCCCTTAAACCAGTAGTTGCCATTGCAATTAAAATACAATACCAGGTAATCCTAGACTTGCTATCTTTCTTACAACTTCATCCATAACTACTTTTTGCTGTTACTAAATAAAAATTTTTGCTGGTAAAATTATAACAGAAAATTGTATTAATAACTTGGGCAAAAAATATATTTAATTCTATTCCACGTCTAACCAATTCTCTAAATTTATTCCCTCCACTCTAGACATATCATAATCATTAGAAACTAAAGTTAAATTATTAGTAATTGCCGTTGCTGCAATAAGTATATCCGCATCTTGAATAGGTCGCCCTTTCCTTCTCAAATTTATGTGAATTTCTGTTGCTTTTTCAATAACTTCTAAATTGTCTAAAAACAAAATTGTAACCTCTTGACAAAATTTGTTAAACTTGGAGAGTTGCCTAGTAGCATTGACATACAATAATCCTCTTTTAATTTCATAATAGGTAATACAACTGATAAATATATCTTCTTCTAAAAATTTAACCTGTTTAAATTTATCAGTTGCTATTTTATTCTGTTTCAAAATTGCAGTAACTAAATTTGTATCTAGTAGATAACCCACCATTTTTATCTCCCTTCAACTACTGCATTAAACATTTCTATTTGCTCTGGAGTAAAATCATCAAATATTGTCGATAATAGTTCTATTGACATTACTCCTCTAACTTTCTTTGTCAGTCTTTCATCATCTAGAGGTACTACCATTTGAGGTGAAACTTTATCTAATAATGTAGAAAAACTATCAATGAGTTGATTTTTATCTAATTCTTGATAAAGACTATCGTTTTCCATAACTTGGTCAATTATTACTGAAATTCTTTTAATTGCTGTATTTTTTTCCACAGAAGCTTGAGTCATAATCTCCTCCTAATTATATAAACAAATTTAAAAGGTTCCCTATTTCTAGAGAACCTCTTTAATTATAGTTTAATTATAGTTGATAATCAAGTCAATAAAAACCAAATTGACTTATGTTTTAGTTTTAACTATTAGTATCCAATATACCAATCCTAAATTAGTTATGACAAGGTGGCTTATAAATCGAAAAAGCGCTTTAGAAAAAAATCAAATCAATTGCCTAATATTTCTTTTATTGTTAGCAAAAAGTTGAGCCAAACTTGGTGCATTAACCAAAACATATACAACCCTGTTAAAGAACTACTAATAATAGTCAATTCAAAACTTCTAACTGTCTTTCCTATAGCTATAAATATTCCCAATAGTGAGAAAGTTACAATTACAGTAGATAGCTCCAGCATTATCTAAATTCTCCTTAATAAAATTCAAAAGGTTCCCTATTTCTAGGGAACCTTTCTAATTATAGTTGATATTTTAAGATAGCTAATAGGCAGATATAACACTACGCAATATGTAGGGGCGAATGGCAGTCGCCCTCACTAGATAAACGTGTCCGCGCGGCTGACTGCTGAATGCTTATCCACCATCGAAACTAACCTAATACTTCCCTAGCTTTAGCAACAATGTTATCAACAGTAAATCCAAACTTCTCTAACACAACATCACCAGGAGCAGAAGCACCAAAAGTATCAACACTTATAGTCGCACCTTCATCAGTCACATAACGATGCCAGCCAAAACTAACACCTGCTTCTACTGCTAAACGCTTCTTCACAGCAGCAGGGAAAACAGACTCCTTATAAGCTGCATCCTGCTCTTCAAATAACTTCCAACATGGCATAGAAACTACCCGCACTTTCTTACCTTCTGCACGGAGTATTTCCCCAGCATCAACACATTGGTAAGTTTCGCCACCAGTACCAATTAAGATAATATCTGGAGTACCTTCGCTATCAGTAACAATATATGCACCTTTAGCAACTGCATCAATAGAAGTACCAGCTAAATTAGGTAAACCTTGACGAGATAATGCTAATAAAGTAGGTTGAGGATGACTTGCTTTAGCTCTTTCTACCGCAACCTTATATGCACCAGAAGTTTCATTACCATCCGCAGGACGCATAACCAGTAATTGAGGAATCAAACGTAAAGATGCAATATGTTCAACTGGTTGGTGAGTTGGGCCGTCTTCACCTAAAGCGATGGAGTCGTGAGTCATTACCCAGATAACACCAGCTTCAGCTAAAGCAGATAAACGGATGGAGTTCCGCATATAATCTGTGAACACCAAGAATGTTGCACCATAAGGAATTAAACCTGAACCGTGGAGAGCAATACCGTTACAAATAGCTCCCATACCATGTTCCCGAACACCGAAGCGCAGATTTCGATTTTGATATTGACCTTTTTGGAAATCTCCTAAACCTTTCATTAAAGTCTTGTTAGAAGGTGCTAAGTCAGCGGAACCACCAATTAATTCTGGTAAAACTCCAGCGATAGCATTTAGTGTTGCGCCAGATTGGTTACGAGTAGCATCCTTCTTGCTTTCCGGAGTATATTTAGGTAGTGCATCCGCCCAACCTTCAGGTAGTTTACCACTTACCATTCTTTCTAGAGTCGCTGCATCTTCAGGATACTTAGACTTATAATCAGAGAATAACTGATTCCATTCTTCCTCAGATTTTGCGCCCCTATCGACTGCTTTACGGAAATGACTCAAAACATCCGCAGGAACTTCAAACTCTGGATATTCCCAACCAAGATTTTTCCGAGTAGCTGCTACTTCCTCAAGTCCGAGTGCTGCACCGTGAACATCATGAGTATCAGCTTTGTTAGGAGAACCATAACCAATCAGAGTAGTAACCTTGATTAAGGAAGGTTTATCAGTAACTGCTTTTGCTTTTTCAATAGCTTCAGCGATCGCGTCTAAACCAGTATTACCATCCTCAACGTGTTGAACGTGCCAACCATAAGCTTCAAAACGTTTGCTTACATCCTCAGTAAAGGAAATATCAGTATGACCATCAATAGAAATATGGTTATCATCATAGAAAGCGATTAACTTACCTAAACCCCAGTGTCCAGCAAGAGAACAAGCTTCACCAGAAATTCCTTCCATGTTACAACCATCACCCATAATTACATAAGTGTAATGGTCAATCAAATTACAATCTGGCTTATTAAATACAGCAGCTAAATGAGCTTCAGCAGCAGCTAATCCCACAGCATTAGCAATACCTTGTCCGAGTGGCCCAGTAGTAACTTCTATACCTTCAGTAATATGATTTTCTGGGTGGCCAGGAGTTTTAGAATCCCACTGACGGAATTGCTTAATTTCTTCGATAGGTACACTGTCATAACCAGTTAAGTGCATTAAAGCGTACTGTAACATACAGCCGTGGCCAGCAGAGAGAACGAAGCGATCGCGATTTAACCATTTAGGATTTTTGGGGTTAAAGCGCATGAACTTGTCCCAGAGAACAAAGGCCATTGGAGCAGCACCCATTGGCAATCCTGGATGGCCAGAGTTAGCTTTTTGGACTGCATCAATGGCTAAGAAACGGATGGCATTAATACAAAGTTCTTCGAGTGATTGAGTTGCAACAGCCATAATTATTGTTTTTGTGTATCTAAATAGTTAATTGTGTTAGTGCCAGAGCTTGAGGAGCAGGTATTTTTTTTGAGTAATACTACTCCCGAATTATGCTCAGGCCATATACATTACAAATCATCTCACTTGTAGGGAACTCTAGGCAAGAGAAGTCATCAAGTTAAAAATTTTCTGGCTGTTTATTACAAATAGGACTTACGCACTGGGAAGGAATTTTGGTTATTTGAGATTGCTTCGCTGTCCCTCGCCATGACAGAAATACGTTGCTTTGCGTAAGTCCTGACAAAATTAAACTTATGATAATAGAGGATATTTTATTGTCAATTGTTATACCCTTTTTGGAGTAGGCAAGGTATGGAAGGTTTCAGGGAAAGTCCGTGTTGATTAATGTTCCCCAAAATCCTTACCAAAAAATGAGGGTATGTGTCTACCCTGGTTCGGGGATTAAAAAATATTTAACTCAGTATTCCAAGTCTCTGACTTTAATCTGAGGTTCACTGATAACTGAAATGACCTTTTTCTTTCTTCCTTTTATATATCCCTTACAGGAAACTCCTGAAAATCTTGAGACCCACCCCTAGCCAGGAGGGGAAGGGGGAGAAGGGAGCTGGGGAGAAAGGAGAAAACATCATAGTAGCTATGGCGTGTCATCAATTAAATAAGTTGACAAAAAAGCTGTTGTCTGTTTTGTGAAAATGGCGATCACGATTGAGTAGGTTCAGATACAGGGTACCACACCTGAAATTGTCTAGTTGGTAGGGGCGGGTTTCTCAGTTAAATGAACTATTTTTCACGCATTCAGTTAAATAAACCCGCCACCCAATGATATAATAAAAACTTTTAGCTTTGTCAGTTCACTACTTTTGTTAACCAAGCTTCTAACGTCTAATTGATGACACACCCTAGCACGCCTGAAATTGTCCGGTCGGTAGGGCGGGTTTCTCAGTTAAATGAACTATTTTTCACGCATTCAGTTAGATAAACCCGCCACCCAATGATATAATAGAAACTTTTAGCTTTGTCAGTTCACTACTTTTGTTAACCAAGCTTCTAACGTCTAATTGATGACACACCCTAAGTAAAACTACTTGCTTAAGCGATCGCCAAAAAAATGTGTTTTTTCATACATTTTTTTCCAAAAAAAGCTGAATTAAGGTATTTACATAAGTTGTCAATTTTGTCAAGTTACATATTAAAAAATATGTGGGTAAAGCATCGATAAGACCGTAGGGGTTTGGTCTCCCAACCCTCTAGAAATATGGGTAGAATTTAAGACCGTAGGGGTTTGGTCTCCTAACCCTATCTAGAAAAGAAAAATCCCACGCTATAGTATAAAGTTAGCATGGGAGTTTCACTCAAGATTAAAAACCTATCCAGTTAGCCAAGACGACCTGCTATCAGATATCTTATATATATTTCTTAAATGCGAGAGTGACATTATGGCCTCCAAATCCAAATGAATTAGATAAAGCTGCTTCTACTTTTTTCTCAATACTTCTATGGGGGACATAATTTAGGTCACATTCTGGATCGGGATTATCCAAGTTAATAGTTGGTGGAATTTTGTCATTGGCGATCGCCATTACTGTTGCTATGGCTTCAATACCTCCAGAGCCACCCAATAAATGGCCAGTCATTGACTTAGTTGAACTAATTGCGATCTTCTCAGCACTTTTACCTAATGCTTTTTTAATTGCTTTTGTTTCAGTTGGGTCATTTGCTGGTGTACTTGTACCGTGGGCATTTATATAACTAATATCTTCTGGAGTTAAACCAGCATCTTTCATGGCCAACTGTATAGCTCTGGTTGCTCCCTCTCCATCTTTTGAAGGAGCTGTTATATGATAAGCATCACAAGTCATACCATAACCAACCATTTCTGCATATATTCTCGCTCCTCTACTCAAAGCATACTCTAATTCTTCCAAAATGAGAATACCTGCACCTTCACCCATAACAAAACCATCCCGATCACGGTCAAAAGGACGATTTGCACGAGTTGGGTCATCATTACGAGTAGATAAAGCTTTAACAGCAGCAAACCCTGCTAGTCCCAAAGGCGTAACTGCTGATTCTGTCCCACCACAAATCATTGCTTGAGCAAACCCTCTTTTAATTAGACGAAAAGCATCTCCTATAGCATTAGATCCAGCAGCACAAGCAGTCACAGTACAAGAATTTGGTCCTTTAGCCCCAGTATGAATTGCCGTCAGACCTGCGGCCATATTAGCAATCATCATCGGAATCATAAAGGGACTACACCTAGAAGGGCCACGACTCAAATAAATCTCTTGCTGATCTTCTAATACTTGAATGCCACCTACCCCAGTGCCAATGATTACCCCTACCTGTTCTGCGTTTAGGTCGTTGATTTCAAATTTGGCATCAGCAACAGCTTGTTTGCTCGCTGCAATTGCAAACTGAGAAAAGCGGTCTGCATGTTTTGCTTGTTTGGTCTCCATGTAGTCGTGAGGGTCAAATCCCTTTACTTCTCCTGCAATACGACATTTGTGTCGGGAAGCATCGAATCGGGTTATTAGTCCTATACCATTTTTGCCACTTAATAACCCATCCCAGTAATCAGATAAAGTGTTGCCTATTGGTGTTAATGCACCCATTCCTGTGACAACTACCCGTTTAAGTTCGTTATTTGTCATAATTTTTTGTTTCCAGAAATTCCACACCCATAAAGCAGAAACTTTTGGCTGTGAGGTTTTCTAGCTTTTTACTTCAAGAAGCATAACGCTAGGTCTCCCAAACTTACTGATATAGCTCTCTGCTTTCAAGGCAGACAAACCCCATCGACTCCACAGACATAAATCCTATGACTCAGCTAACTTCAATGGAGAATTTTAGCTATTGACGCCTTAACGTTTGACTTTGGGAATTTCAGCCTATGTTGTATCTTCAATTATTAATATTTTGTTAGAGAGATTTACAATTGCTACTAATTAAGTTAAGTACATTACTATAACATTAACCTAAAAAAACACCAAAATTTTACCTAATAATTAATAATTAAATAATTCGCGCCTTGAAGCCTCCCCTTTAAAGGGGAAAAAATAAATTTTTTCCTTTTATTCAATCCTATCCGTTTTTAGGGAGAGGTAATTATCAATTATCCATTATTGAACTGCCCCATTATTTGCTTTGCGACAATAAATAAGCACCCGTTAAGCTAAAGCTATAACGGGAGATTAATTCTCAACACATTGACAGTGGTAAATAATTATGCTGTGGCTGGTACTTGTTTCTCAATATAATCTACAGCATCTTGGACAATAACAATTTTTTCTGCGTCTTCGTCTGGAATCTCAATGTCAAATTCTTCTTCTAATGCCATAACCAATTCTACAGTATCTAAAGAATCAGCTCCTAGATCAGTAGCAAAGTTAGCTTCTGGCTTTACTTTTTCTTTATCGACTTCCAGTTGTTTAGCCACAATGTCCTGCACTTTGTTGAAAACTTCTGTGCTCATAAAATGCTCTCCTTACTTTAAATTATTTTAGATGTTGCGTTTCTGATTTTATCTGAAACTGGGTTAAAGCTAACTATATAATTCGAGTTTGCTAAAAAAGTATGAGTGGTAAAGGTAGAAAGTAGAAGGCAGGAGACAGAAGGAATGGGAATTAAAGAATCGTCTCTTGATTTTCTTCCCCTTTCTTGCCCAAAATGCTAGATTTTTGATTTTTTCGGGAACCGTACCTGAGACAACTAAAAGCTGGTACTTTATTAGTACCTGAAAAGGCTACAACCTTTACATATAAAAGTTTTGACAAATAAAGTTTTTAGCAATTTTATGCCTAAAAAAAAGTACCAACCAGCTTTTAGGTCAAAAAGGTACAAAAATTTAGCATAATTAAAGTTTAGTAGGATAGAAAAATCAAGAGAAAATTGTGCCAACTAATACCTCTATAAGTCCTATTCTTCCTCACTCTTAACTACTCCCTACTCCCTACCTTAACCATCAGACTTTTCAGCAAACCCTATATTATTGCTCTGCTGAATATATCTAAAAGCATTGACATTCTAAACTTTTAGCCTTTTTTGATCGAAAAAAGTACCTAGTTTTTGGCTCTTGTTGTCTTAAAATGGTAAATTTTTGACCAACATTGTTAGAAAATTTGACCGTAGCAGATAGTTTAAACTGTTGCTTGTTGCCTGTTGCCTACCTTTTGGGATTTGGTTTTACCTTTTTCTGTTTTCTGTACGTCCGGTCTTTTTAGGTAAATTCTCTCCAGATATGGAAGAATGAAAAGTTTAACAAATATATAAACATAAGCTTAATATCATTAAGAGTATAAAATCTATGTTTATAAAATAATGTTTCTATTCCTATATTTTTTCATGTCATGCCTACTCAAAAACTCAAATATGCTTATTTTCCTGGTTGTGTAGCTCAAGGAGCTTGCCGAGAGCTTTATCAATCTACCCAAGCTCTGACCCAAGTCTTGGGAATAGAGTTAATAGAACTGAAAAAGGCTGCTTGTTGTGGTTCTGGCACCTTTAAAGAAGACTCTCAACTACTAGAAGATACCGTTAATGCCCGTAACATAGCTTTAGCAGAGGAACTAAATTTACCACTACTAACTCACTGTAGCACTTGTCAAGGGGTTATTGGTCATGTAGATGAACGTCTTAAAGAATCTCAACAAACTGAGCCAGCTTATCTAGAACAAATCAATGGCCTCTTACAAAAACAAAGTTGTTCTCCCTATCAAGGCAGTACAGAGGTTAAACATTTACTTTGGGCGTTAGTGGCAGATTATGGTCTCGAAGAAATCCAAAATCGTGTCACCCGCAAGCTTTCTGGTCTTAAATGTGCTGCTTTTTATGGCTGCTATTTACTGAGAAGTCAAACTAATTTATCTTATGATGACCCCTATCAACCAGAATCTATGGAAAATGTGTTTCGGGCTATTGGGGCTATTCCTATTTATTATCGAGGTCGGACTCAATGTTGTGGTTGGCCTCTTTCTAGTTATGCCACTAATCAGTCTTTTCAAATGGCTGGAAGTCATCTACAGGACGCTATTGACAATAGTGCAGATTGTATGGTAACGCCCTGTCCTTTATGTCACTTAAATTTAGATTCTCGTCAACCAGAGGTGGAGAAAGTGATGGGACGTAAGTTGGGTTTACCAGTATTACATTTGCCCCAATTAATAGCTTTAGCTTTGGGTATTTCTCCAAAGGAACTGGGATTAGATCGTCATCTAGTCTCAACTCGTCCAGTATTAGAAAAGTTGGGACTTTGATTCCTTTTTTGAAAAAGGAGTTATAAGTATGGTTCCTGTGGTTCCTGTGGTTCCTGTGGTTCCTGTAGTTCCTGTAGGAAGACATAAAAGGTAGGAAGAAGTAATTGTTTCTTGATTTTCCTGCACAGATATCACAAGATGATAACTTTTTGACTAACAAAAACCAAAAAATTCTCCCCCACTCCCCTACTCCCTACTCCCTACTCCCTATCAGATTATTGAGATATTTTAAGTTTTTCAACAATGTTTATCAGTGATGAGAAGCAGTAATGTAAACTAAATCGAAGCATTCACATCTAAAACTTGCTGTTCTATTTGCCTTTTGGTAGATATGACAGAATAAATTTGTTGGGAGAATTTAATTCATGGCTCATTCAGTAAAAATTTATGACACTTGCATCGGTTGTACTCAGTGTGTCCGTGCTTGTCCATTAGACGTTCTAGAAATGGTACCTTGGGATGGTTGTAAAGCAGGCCAAATTGCTTCATCCCCTCGTACTGAAGATTGTATTGGTTGTAAGCGTTGTGAGACTGCTTGTCCTACTGACTTTTTGAGTGTCCGGGTTTATCTTGGTGCTGAAACTACTCGCAGTATGGGTCTTGCTTACTAATACTAATTCCCTTCTATTGATTTTAGATTTTAGATTTAATAGAGGGTGGGACAACTGTATCTAAAAAATTAAAAAATAAAAGCTTGATAGGGGGAAATTAGTCCCCCTATTTTTTGGCTTTCTATTGGTAGTGGACTGACACAGCTAAAACCCATGTTCCGCACGTCAATTTGTAACACTAGAGTATTATAAGAATTTGGTAGCTTAGTAAATATTTATACTGTAAGAATTATCTTCATTTATAGCAATGTGGGCACTTAATATTTACAAATTGCCGGAGGTGTCCAATAGCTAAAAACATTATATTTAGAGGCTATTGATTCTTCCTCCATACCTGTTCCCTATTGCCTGTTCCCTGTTGCCTGTTCCATAAAAGCAGCGCTATAACCCACATTCCGCACTTCAATTTGTAGTATCAAATTAGGAGTTAGAATTTTCTCCGGAATGCTCCGGAAACAGAATTTAGAATAAAGTCATACTCAAGTATGTGAGCCAAGGAATTTATCCCTTGGCGTTTTTGCGCTGAGAAAGGCATTTTGCTAATAACTGACAACTGATAACTGATAACTGACCCCTACTCCTCACTGCTTACTCCCTATTTATATTACTTCCTATAGCTATGGCCTATATATTGCCTGTTCCCTACTCCCTATCTTCAAACATTTTTGTAAGTTATTAATCAAGTCTTGGTCTAAATAAGGTTTAGTTAAATAGCCATTTGCACCCAACTGTTTACCTAACTGACGATAGGGTTGACTCCCACGAGATGTTAACATTAATACAGGCATTTCTTCCTGAGAATATTCTTTACGACAACGACTTAGGAACTCAAAGCCATTCATTTCTGGCATTTCTACATCACAAATAATGGCTTTAATATAAGTATTTTGTTCGAGCTGTCTTAATCCAGCTTTACCGTCTTGAGCTTGCAGAACATTATATCCTGATTTTTGCAATGTTTTAGAAATAGTTTGGCGAGTAGTCAAGGAATCATCTATTACTAAAATAGTAGGTGCTTTTAAAAAAGTAGAATTTGATAAATTAGGGTGTTGAAATTGCCTCTGAATACCAGGTGATTTATGAGGACTTGACCTGGTTTTATCTAAGGTTTTTTCTAATAATTTAATTCCGTCAATAACTGGTACTAAACTACCATCTCCTAAGATGGTACAACCATATAAATATGATGGTAATGTTAAAGCTTTGCTAAAAGGTTTAATGGTTAAATTTTGTTCCATTAATATCTGTTCAATTTTGATAGCAATTGTATCTGTATCTTCAGAAATTAATAATAACATTACCTTTCCTTGAGATTTTAGACCATAAGGACTTTTACCAAATTCAACAGTTTTTTCCTGCATATCCCTCAAGACTATTGGATAATTATAATCTGATACTATTGATGGTGCTATTGATACTTTTTTGTTTCGCCAAGAATATATTTCTTCCCCTTCTTGACTAACTTTAATTTCAGTGGGGTCAGCATAGACAATAGTTGCTAAAATGTCTAACGGAATGGCAAACAAATTACCTTCCATACGAAAAATTAATAATTTTGTAATTGTTAAAGTCCAAGGTAATCTGAGAATAAATCTTGCTCCTTTACCAATTTCAGATTGAATGGTAATATTGCCTTTTAATGCTTCTATTTGACGCAATACTGCATTTAATCCTACTCCTCTTCCTGATAAATCACTTACTTCTTCTTTGGTGGAAAAGTCAGGATAGAATAAAAATTGATATAATTGTTTGGTTGATAATTTTGCAGCTTCACTGGCAGAAACAATATGCTTAAGTATGGCTTTATTCCGAATTTTGGCAACGTCTATTCCTCCACCATCATCTTGAATTTCAATATAAGTATAGTTTCCTTGATAATAAGATTTGATAGTAATTATTCCTACTTCTGATTTAGCATTAGCTTGTCTAATTTCTGGGGATTCAATACCGTGGTCGAAAGCATTTCTGAGTATATGAACTATAGGGTCATATAATTTCCCTAAAACTGCTTTATCAATCAAAGTATTTGCCCCTACTAATTCTAATTTTACCTGTTTTTGTTTTTCCAATGATAAATCTCGAATCATTCTGGGGAATCTATTAAATAATGATTCGATAGGTAACATTCGAGTTTTAGTAATATGACTTTGAATTTGTTGTAAGGTTTGTTGTCTTTTTTTGATAATTTGTTGACTCTGCTGGTGTAATAGTTTAATGTCATCTACTGCTTCTCCTATTTGAGAAATTTCTTCTAGTAGATTTGGTAACATATTAATTAAAGAACCTAGTTTTTTATTCTGAGGGTTTTCAGATTGATTTAGCTTCTCAGCAAAGGCATTAATGTCTTGAAATTTTGCCATTAATTGCTGAAATTTTTGCCATCCTTTATCTAAGGTTTCTATTGAGGCTTGGGATTGTTGATTTTGCAGAATAAAACTATTATCTTGAGTGGTTAATTCTCCAACTAAATTATTCAACATTTCTAAGCGTTTCATATCTATCCTAATGCCTAAATTAGATGAAGATTGGAAAGTAGTTTGTTTTTCCAGATTTTCCTTTTTATCATCAGTAACTTCTGGTGCAGAAGCTTCTTGAACAGAAATATTTACTGATGCTTTATCAACATTAGAAATTGGAGTTTTAATTCTGCTAGTTGTCTGTACTTTTTGACTTTGATTTTGATTATTCACTTGAGATTTTTTACTAACTTGATTTACTGTTCCTGACTTTAATTTTTGAGTGGCTTTTGGTGCAGTAGTGCTGCTATTTTTTGGCACTTTTTGACCTTGATTTTGATTAGTAACTCGAGATTTTTTAGTGGCTTGATTAACTTGTTTTGACTGAGTATTTGCTACAGTTGTTTTAGGTTTTAATGGTTTGGTCAATCTTACCAATGTTGCATTTGGTTGCCCTCCTTGAACGCGATCGCCTTCTAATACAGCTTTTTGCCCTTTCCAAAAATCTGCTAAAGCTAACTGACCAATTTTGGCTGTATATTTGGGATTAACATCCAAAGCTCTAATTGTAGTTTCCGCAATGGAAGCAAACCCAGACAAATTCAGCATTGTTCCCAATGTCGCAAATACTTCCGCTTGTCTCTTCAATTCATTTTTCAGGGATAAACTATTGTCACCTTTACTTTTCCCAGCTAATAAACTTTCCCAACGGTGCAAACCAGAAGGTATTTCTTCTGTAAATAGAAACTTAGCCATATCACCCTGTTCCATTGGTACTTCCGGAAATTCTGCTGCTGCTTCCAGAGAATGCCCAAGTTTACTTTCCAACTGCTCAAAAATTTGTTTTGCTTGACTAAGGGCAGTCTTTTCATTGTAGTTACCTGTTTCAATTTGTTCTAGAGTTGGCGATCGCAAACAGTCAAAAGCTTGCAATAGTAAATTTTCGAGCGCTACATCAAAAACAGTATTTTCCTGATAAAGCGCTCTGATGCCATTTTCTAAATTATGGGCAATGGTTTTAATACCCATTAAACCGATACAAGCAGCACCACCTTTAATAGAATGAGCTGCCCTCATTAATTTATGGAGTGTTTGCAGTTCATGTTCTTGAGAAATATTTATTAACCCTTGCTCAAGAGTTTGCAATAATTCTGTAGTTTCTTCTACGAAAAATTCGTAAGCTTGGTCATCAATTTCTATCATAATAGGTAATAGGGAATAGGGAATAGTCGTAGGTTGGGTTGAGGAACGAAACCCAACATTAGGGAGTAGGAACTAAGCCAGAAACCCGGTTTCTTTAGGGAATAGGGAATAGTCGTAGGTTGGGTTGAGGAACGAAACCCAACATTAGGGAATAGGAACTAAGCTAGAAACCCGGTTTCTTGAGGGAAGAGGTATGGAAGGAATAGGGAATAGTCGTAGGTTGGGTTGAGGAACGAAACCCAACATTAGGGAATAGGAACTAAACTAGAAACCCGGTTTCTTATCAGTGCGATTTTTCGGGAACCGTGTATCTTGCTTCCTTGGGTGTACCGGAACTAAGCTAGAAACCAGGTTTCTTTTTGGACAAGAAATAAACCCCCAATTATTAATTATTAATTGTTCCCTGTTCCCTTCTTTTAATTTACCTTAAACTCTGCCACATTCTTTTCTAACTCCCCAGCAACTTCTAGTAACTTAGCAAAAGACTGCGCCACAGTCATAGACTGTTCAGAAGTTTGATTAGCGATCGCTGCCACCTCCTCCATAGTTTTCGACAGTGCATTAGAAGTATCAGCTTGAGTAGTAGCAGAAACAGTAATCTCCCCTACCAACTCACTAATTTGTCCACTCACATCCAACACATCCGTTAGAGTTTTTCGTGCCCCCTTAACTAACTCAGTACCAATCATAACTCGCTTGCGTCCTACCACCATTGCCTTAATCACCTCAGTGGTGCCAGACTGAATCTCCTCGACAATTTGCTCTATCTCCTGAGTCGCACTAGCCGACTGTTCTGCCAGAGAACGTACTTCACTGGCAACCGTCGCAAAACCTTGGTCGTCTTGCCCCGCTCTAGTTGCCTCCACGGAAGCATTCAAAGCCAAAACATTAGTTTGATTTGCCAAATCATTAATCAAACTCAACACCCGGGAAATCTTCTTAGAAGTTTCCCCCAAAACCTTCACCTTCCTAGCAGTTGCCTCCACAGTTTTCTGAATCCCCACAATACCATCCACAGTTTTATTCATCGCTGCATCACTGGTTTGCAGAATCTGATTTGCCTGCTGCACCTTAGCTTCGGCTTGTTGAGCATTACCCACCACTGCCTTGACTGAATTAGCCATCACCTGAATTTTTTCCAGAGCATTAATAATCGCCTCCGCTTGCCGTGTCGCTCCCACAGACAACTTCTTAATCTCTGCCTCATTACCCTCAGTCGTCGAACTCACCACATTTGTTGCCGACTGCACCTGCAACACCAACTGCTGTAAATTTTCAATCGTGGCATTAAAAAAGTCAGCCACAGTTCCCATCACACCACTGGTTACAGCAGCACGCACCGTCAAATCACCATCAAAAGAACTTTCGATTTCTGACAAAAACTTTTCAATTTGACTTTCTAACAACTCCTTTTGCTGCTGTTGCTCAATAGACACACTCTCAGCTTTTCGACGAGCCTGTTCAACCTGTTGCAACAAAACCGCCTGGTCCAAAGCATACCCAATCTGCAAAGCCACCTGTTTAAACACCTCAACATCTGACTCCAACCAGTTGCGAGTTTCCGAACATTGATGCACACCCAACAAACCATAGAGAATCTGATTCACCAAAATTGGAGCCACCATATTCGCCTTCACCTGCCATTTTTTTAACTGTTCCTCATGGCAAGCAGTCAAACCTGCCTTACTAATATCAGCATTCACTAACACCCGACCTTGACGATATGGTTCCACATAATCTGCTGGAAAACAAGTCACATCGCTTTCCACCTCCGAAATATTGATATACCCTTGTTTCACTGCCTCACTAATAATCTTACCATCCCAGTCTTCATCAAAGCGATAAACTACCACCCTGTCAGCCTCTATTAACTTTAGCGCCTCCTCTACACCTGTACGGAAAATGCGTTCAATATCAAGAGACTCTCGAATCCTTAAACTAATTTGATTCAACTTTTTCGACTGCTCAACACTTGTTTTTTGTTGTTGGAGGAGGTTTTCCTGTTCCACCGCAAAACCAACTTGAGTAGCCAACTGCCTAACGAAATCCACCTCCGTATCTTTCCAGTTCCGGGGAGCAGAACATTGATTAATCACAAAGAAACCATACAGCTTTTTGTCAACAAAAATTGGAGCCGTCAAAGTTGCCTTAATTGCCAAAGGTTCAGCATCCTTTAAATAACACTCAGTAGTCTTAGCATCGTCAATTATAGTTTGAGAAGGGTCATGCAAATTTCTCAGAACCTTAACTCGTCCTCGCAAATAAGCCTTAATATGATGTTCCTTAAAACACTTGCTATCTAACTTACTACCCAGAGCAGCATACCACATACTATCCACCGACTCAGCCACAACCACACCATTGTAGTCATCATCTAACTTATAAACCATCACTCGGTCTGCTGCTAACACTTGGCGAGTCTCCACCACCACCGTATTAAAAATATCCTGTTCATTCAAAGACTCCCGAATCATCGAACTAATTTCATTCAACCGTCGCGCTTGTTCCGTCGCCACCCTTTGTTGTTCCAAAAGTCCTTGCTGTTCCAAAGCAGTGCTGACTTGACTAGCCAACTGTTTGATAAAATTAACTTCTGACTCTTGCCAACTTCGAGGTTTAGAACATTGGTGAATAATCAACCAACCATACAACCTTGCCTCCACTAGAATTGGTGCAGAAATGTTCGCCTTAACATCAAAAGGTTTTAATAGCTGAAGCATACATTCAGATACCCCAGGACTATTAATATTTTTAATTGTACTAACTTGTCCGCGCAAATAAGATTTAAAATTTTTCGCAAAGCAAGGATCAGCTATTTTCTGCCCCAGAGTGCTTTTCCAACCCTGACCGAGTGATTCTGCTATCACTGTACCAACCATATTCTCATCAAAACAATAAATTATAGCACGGTCAGCTCCCAGAGCATTACGAGCCTCCTCAATCACAAGGTCAAAAACTTCTTCAATATTCGTGGTACTACGAAGATTCATAGAAATTTCATTTAATAAGCGAGCCTGTTTAGTCGCCGCTTGTTGCTTTTCCAATAGATACGCTTGGTCTAGAGCATATCCCACCTGAACACCAACCTTCCGCATCAAATCCATTTCTAACTCCGTCCAACCTCTTGGACCGGAGCATTGGTGAGCAATCAACAAACCCTGCAACTCCTTCTCCACTACAATAGGAGCAACCAAATTAGCCTGCACCTCAAAAGGTTCGAGTTGACCAAGATAACACTGAGTCAATCCCGCTTCATAAATATTTTCTGTAGCTTGAACTCGTCCTTGTTGATAAGATTGTATATAGCGATCAGCAAAACAAGGGTCAGCAATTTTTGCCCCCAACGCTTTCGGCCAGCCACTACCCACCGACTCAGCAATAACAGTACCCTTCCACTCTTCATCAAACTCATACACCACCACCCGGTCTGAGTTTAAAGCACGGCGAGTTTCTTCAACAGCAGTCACCAAAATATCCTTCAGATTGAGAGACTTACGAATTTCAGCATTGATGTAATTTAAGTTTTGAGCTTGTTGAGTAGCTGCCCGTTGTTTTTCTAATAATAATGCTTGGTCTACAGCATAACCAAGTTGAATCGCCAATTGTTGGAAAAACTCAATTTCTGACTCCACCCATTGTCGAGGTTGAGCGCAATGATGCGCTATCAATAACCCCAGTAACTTTCCATTAGCAAGTATAGGCGCAACCAAATTTGCTCTCACAGCAAAAGGTTCCAATTGCTTAATGTGACATTCAGTTAATCCAGCCTTATAGATATCAGGAGTCGCTCCTACCCGCCCTTTCTTGTAAAATTCTACATAGCGATCAGCAAAACAAGGATCCGCTATTTCCGCTCCCATAGCCTTTGGCCATTGTACATCTACTGATTCTGCAATAACTGTACCTTGCCAATTTTTATCAAATTCATATACTATTACTCTATCTGTTTGCAAAGCAGCCCTAGCATCTTGCACCACAGTTTTAAAGATGTCTTCAATATTGAGAGACTCCCGAATATTTGACGTGATTTCGTTTAATAATTCAGCCCTTTCTGCTGCCGCTCCTTCTTTTTCTATTAATAATTGAAGTTGATTAATTCTGATATCTATATTAGAGCGTAATGTGGCTAAATCTTCTGCCAAAGCATTAGTTTTTGCCTTTAACCCTTGTGGTTTTTGATTAGTATTTGGCTGCCAAACTTCTACTGGCACAATTGTTACCTCCTCATCATCTACTTGATTCTTTGTAGTTTCTCGATTAGATTTTTGAGAGTAATCTTGAGCTTGATTTTGTACTCTATTATCTGGCTGGTTGTTTTTTCTAAAACGTGCTTGTGTCATTTATTTTAGGAAATAGGAAATAGTGCGACCATCTTGCTCGCATTGGAACAGGGACTAAGCTAGAAACCCGGTTTCTTGGAGAAACCGGGTTTCTTTTTTTTTTTTGGAAACCGGGTTTCTTTGAGTAGGGAGTAGAAAGTAGGAAATAGTGCGACCATCTTGCTCGCGTTTGATAGAGTAAGAAATAGTGTGACCATCTTGCTCGCGTTTGATAGAGTAGGTTAGGGGTTTGGTCTCCAAACCCAAGCATTAAGGGATGATATCTAGTTATTAGCATTCAGTCTAGTTTAATCTAGTTTTTTTCTATGTATTCAATAATTGCTTCAACATCTAAAATCATCTTTCTTTCTCCTGTTGAATTAGTGCAAGTTCCTAGAATAAATTGTTCTACAAGTGAATCTTTTTTCTCTTTTTTTATAGCACTAATATTTTGACTTTCAATGTCAATCAAGTTACCTACTTTTTGCACTAATATACCCAGATAACTATCTCGAAATTTTACTTTGATTACCCGAAATTTTTGTTGATAGTATCCAGTAGAGAGCAAAGGTTCAAAACCCATCAAATAAGCTAGATCAATTAACCAGAGAATTTCGCCTTGCCACTGAAACACTCCTACAACTACAGTTGGCATACCCGGTATTTGTAAAATTGTTCTCTGGTCTAGGGTAATCACTTCATTCAGCTCACGGGTAGATAATATAACCTCTAATGTTTTAGTAACTTCTAAAGATATAAATTGTTTACTACTACTGATTGTTTGGGAACCGTATGATGCTTGTTTTGACATTGGCTTTTTTCTATTTTTAGGGAGTAGGGAGTAGGGAGTAGAAAGTAGGTAATAGGCAATAGGGAACAGTTTAGAGTATCTGCTACGGCCAAATTTTCTGACAATATGTCAAATCTTTACCATTTTGAGATAACAATAGCCAAAAAATAGGTACTTTTTTAGGCATCAATAAAAAGGCACTTACCTTGATCTGTTAATGCTTTTATATTTAATGAGCATAGCAATATTTATTGGTTGGCTTGGGCTTGGTTTTATTTAATTCTTTAGTGATTAAATACCTACCGTTTTTCAAGCGACCAATTTTTCTAAAGTTGCCACAAGTTTCTCTTGATCAACTGGTTTAGTAACATAAGCAGATGCTCCCTGCTTCATCCCCCATTTTTGATCTATTTTCTCTGATTTACTAGAACAAATAATAATCGGGATATTCGCTGTATTTTCTTGATTTTTTAGTTCTCTACATAAACTATAACCGCTTTGACCAGGAAGCACAATATCCATTAAAATCGCATCAAAATTTTTTTGCCCCAATATAGCTTTAGCTGCTTCTGCTGTAGTTACGCTCAAGACATCATATCCTGATTTTTTTAAATAGTCAGTCAAGATAGTAGCTTCTGTTGGACTATCTTCTACAATTAAAACATTTTTTTTTACCATTGCTGATCTTTTCCTTATCAATACTAATTTAATAATAAATTCTTGTTAATTAATATTATTAATATTTAGACAAAAATTTATTTTTCTTCATAATACAATATTAATTACTAAGTTGCATCTTCCCAATTGTTTTTCCTGCTTCTCTGGTGTAGCTTATAGGAATTTCCATACTTAGGGTTTGCGCTTCTTCAGTCTTTTTAAGAAGATGGGGTGATAGGGTGATGGGGAGTAAATTTTTGTGCCCAACTATGCGCCCAAAATAATAAATTTTTGAGTATGAATAGCTCAAATAAGCTGATTTTTTTAAGGTGTAAAAAAGCTAAAACTTTTATCTGTCAAGGTTTTTATCTTTAATTAGTAGGAAATTAGGCTTTAGGGAAAAATAGTACAGTCTCCAACGACAAGTAGCAAAGAGTTATGACATTAGTCGAGAGGCTTTGCTAGAGCGATTATCCTTGCTAACAACTGCTTTTCATCCCCTGAAAAGGGAAGGCTTGAGACCTTATTTTTTGGTCAAACGATATAGTCGAGTTTATTAACATATTTTAATTATATAAGCAATAGTAATATTGACTGATTTTTGATTAGGAAAATTTGGGAGCGACAGACAAATATTTTTCGATCATTTTTAAAATTTCTTCTGGTTCACCAGGTTTGTGCAAAAATCCAACAGCTCCCATTAATTTAGCCCGACTCCTATCTATTAAATTATTCCGACTGGTAAAGATGATTATTGGTATTTTGGCAAATACTGGTGCATTTCGTAAAAATTGATAAACAGTATAACCATTAGCATCAGGCATTTCTAAGTCAAGAAAAATTAAATCTGGTTTTTCTTCAGCAATTTTTACCAGTCCTTTGACTGGATCTTGTACATCCATCAACTCATATCCAGTAGGTTCAATAATTTTTCTTAATCTTTCAGCAACTACTATACTGTCATCAATACAAGCAATTAATGGCTTTTTTTTAGTAGTAATCTGGTCTTTATTTTCCTCATTTTCTTGAGCATCAGTTAAATGTAATTGAAAATTCGGTTTTGGTAAATCGGGAATTTCTTGTAGTTCTACAAAGTTTTTTTTGATTAAGGGAAGTAAAGCTTTACTGACAGTTAATACTGTTTTTTTTAGTTTACAGGAAATATCCCACAAAGTTAAATCCCCCTTTAAGTATTGAATTTGATTAGATAAAACTTTTGAATCAACAGATTTTTTCAATATAGGAACAAGATTGGGGTTAAAATTTTCTAAACCTGCTCTTTTCGAGAAATATTGCATTTGAGCAACTTTTGTTAAAATTTTTTCTATTTCCCAATAAGACAGAGATAAACCAAGGGATAATTCTGAGCGACTATCATCATTTTTTTTCCATTGATATGTTAAATCTAGACAATGACTCATGGAAAAGAATATTTCTAAGGTGACAGTGCTAATCACTGCTTTAGCTTGAGAAACAGTGATTTGATCTTTCCTAATTCCATCATATAGAAGTAAATATTCCCAAGGTTTGTCTGAATCTGATGGTATTGTTGAAGTTGCACGATTCCAATGAGGACAGTAACATTTTACACATCGTTCCCAACGTCTGACTCTATGGATATCGCTAGTGGCATAGAGCAGTCTACCATAAAATAGGATGAGTCTTTCTTTTCTAGTAGGACTTTTTAACACTAGAGTCCCTATTGCCTTATCTTGAGCAAGTATATTTAGTTTTTGTGCTAATTGAATTAATTGTTTGTTGCCAGACATGAATTTTAAATTCTTAACACTATCATGAGAAGAATCTTCGGGCTTTGTATCTGTCATAGTATTGTTATGAAAAGAATCTTCAGGCTTGGTATTTTTCATAACATTCTTGGTGGCCATATACATACTTTTAATCTATTGAGTTATTTAAATTGAAACGTTCATATCTACATTGATAACATTATTCTTTCTTTAATGTTAAGATTTGTTTACTTCTATTTAGTGATATTGATCGCTTGCAAATAGAACTCTGATTTTGAAACACTTGTTATAAAAGCTTCAGAAGCTTTTATACTACATTTTGCTGGTCAAGCCCCATATCTATTGTACCCAATAAAGGAAGGATAATTGAAAACCCTCCCTTTAATTACTTCTGAGTGGTTCCATAGGAGTTTTTTCTCAGGGGGGAGGTTAAGTTATACCCTACATACATTCCGCACGTCAAAATGTAGTATAAAATATAAGTCAAAATTCAAAAGTTATGCATTAAAAAGTAAATAGTTAATTCAGTATTTATGGTTAATATTTTCGTGAGAATTGGACTTGGAAGAAAGTTATAGCGCTGCTTTTAGGGAACAGGCAATAGGGAACAGGTATGGAGTAAAAATGAATAGCCTATAATATAAGGCTTTGAGCTGCTTGGACACCTCCGGCAATTTGTAAATATTAAGTGCGCACATTGCTATAAATAAAGATAATTCGTACAGTATAAATACTTACTAAGCTACCGAATTATGATAATACTCTAGTGTTAGAAATTGACTTGCGGAACGTGGGTTATACTGCATGGCTAATCTTAATTTACCTTTTTCTTAATTACCAAAAAGGGAGTAGGAAATAGGGAGTAGGAAGTAGGGAGTTACAGAGGAAGTAAATTGCTTCTACAAGAGTTAGGATAAAGAAAGAAGAAGAAATAATTTTGCGATGTTTTAAAAGCAGGACTAAAGCCATGAACCCTATCAGTAGGGTGTGTTAGCGGTAGTTTCACGGACATAAACTCTATATATAGTGCCTCCCGTGTAAGTCCTGAAAAGAACAAAAACTGAAACTCTCACTTCCAGTTAAGTTTTCTCTCAAAACTAAAATTTTGCGCCTCATAGCAATGGAAAGGACAGTATGACTGCGATCGCAACCAGTTGTATTTCCTGAAAGCACCTCAATAGTTACAGGAGTTATGCAAAGGAAAGACACTATATAGAACAGAACCCCTAACCAGATCTATAAAATTAGCTGGGGAGATGGGGAGATGGGGAGATGGGGCTATTTTTCTACCTTTTTCCCCTCCACGGTCAGGGTTAGGGGTGGGTTGACTCCTGATATCAAATCCGCTGGCTTTGGAGAATAAAATTATACCATCAGAAAAGATCGAAAAGTCCTAGTTTGTAGAGGGTACGGTTCCCGAAAAATTGGAGACCAAACCCCTACATCTTTAATTTTACCGATACTATCGGATTTTATATGACTCCTGTATTTTGTCTCCTTCGCCAAAAATCCGCACATTTGCAGAGATACGGTTAGGGTTTCTACTTAATAGTTTGCTGAAAAAATATGAAAGCATTGATAGACAAAGCTTTTAAGAATTTTAAGTCTAGAAAAAGTGTCAGCTTTTAGGTCAAAAAGGTTTAAAAAGGAGCGCATTTTGGGTGCATAGTTGGGCAAAAAAAATTACTTGCTACCTCCCAATCACCCCATCTCCTTATCAAGACTTTTTCACCAGACCCTACATAGAGTATGGGTGCGTTACGCTCCGCTAACTCACCCTACTGGAATGAGACAGCTAAAAATGTAGGTTGGATAGAACGAAGTGAAACCCAACTTACTGAACTGTTTCATCTAAAATGGTGCATTAGGGAGTCGGGGAGTAGGGGAGTAGAGGAGTCGGGGAATCGGGGAGAAAGATTATTGTAACCTACAGCTATTGCATCATTTAAGGTGAAACAATGCACTACTTTTATGGCACTATTTTAGATTTGTCAGTCTACTACTAATAGCTTTGGAAACTTCTGTAAGACGGAAGCTACCAATGATATCGCGTCAATAAACCATATGGCTACAACCAAAACTTAGTAGGGACATTCCATGGAACATCCCTACTATAATCTACCGAAATGGAAACCACTATCAGATAATAGACATCTTCTATTGAGCCAAACTACATCGCCAAATTTTGTGTTATTCAAAGTTAGCAGAAAAGTTGAAGTATTTTGTCCGTTTACTAATTTATTATTAATTTATTATCTTTATGAGAAAGATATTCTAGTTATTTTCTCCCATCCTTCAACTCATCTTCTTTATTTCCTATTATCTAATTCAAATAGAAAATTGCTGTATATATCCTTAGTCAATTACCCAATAGCCATTTTTTCGCCAATATTGTTCTTTTAAAGCTACTTCTAAGTCACTTTCTTGAATTAAACCTTGAAACATAAGTAATTGTCCAAGTTTTTGACGACATGAGACTTGAATATTCACTGCTTGGTCTAATTGAGATTGGGAAATTAATTGTCTGCGAATCAGAATTTCACCTATTTTCATCATGGCTTTTTACCCTTACCTATTTGTATTGGTGTTATTATATATATACCTTAATAACAAGCTCTATTTATAAGTTAGATATATAAGTTTACACTTGGTAATCTACTCAGTTTATCCCTAGTAATTTGCCATTTTCCAGATATATCTGCAAAGCTTAATACTCTCAATATACTATCAATAATCAAAGGAAGAAACATTCTAGTATAAAGTACGTCATTTAATTGAAAATTTTTTTGCCAAGCTGGAACATTATACAGCGTTCGCGAAGCATTTCTCCTAGAAAATGGCTACAACTATAATAAACATTCGATAAATTTTCTAGGAGGAATTTCTTTGATAGCTTCAGTCATATTGGCATAGTTATTATTCTCTAGTTGAGTATAGCGGTCCTCAATAGATTGTGACAAATCAAAAAGTAAATAAAAAACCTGCAACTATTATCTGTTCCCTCTCTTGGTTGATTGGATATGGGGTTTTCCTACACGACATAAAAAGCATTAGCGTTAGGGAAGTTCCTCTTTAAGAGCCAGTTCCTCTGCCAAATGTAGCTCATTTCTTAGCGCTGCTCTGCAAGAGCAGCGACCTTCCGATATTTAGATAGACCGCTGTTCCTCGTTAAGTTTTCCCTAAAAGCTTTTGAATTTTGTACACTAATCAAATAGGATTGCTATATTAGCATAACTATATTTATCCACTCTTCCTCTAAAATGGCCATGGAATATTTTGGCAGTTTTCCCACAACTACTGGTTATAATTATTATTTATTTGATGACAAATTAAGTCTTAGAACCGAGTACAATGGTTATGTATTTGATCAATAAATTAAGCTAACAAATAGGTCATTTCAGTTATCAGTAACTCTGACTGTTTGCGCAGCATTCCGCAGGAAAGCCAGAGACTTGAGATGCTGGATCTAATTTTTTTCATTCTCTTAAAATGGGAAGCTTTAGACCTAAGTTTTTGGGTTATAAATAGTGGACAGGACGAACTATTAAGTAGTTGTGCTAGTGAACAAAAAATCATCAATAAATATCTATAAAAATTTATTTTAAGTAATAATTAAACGTGAAGCGAAGGAATTTTTTAATTGGAGCAACGGCAATAACTTTAGCTGAATTTTTAGCAGGATGTGAAACACAAGCGGATTTAAAAATCCAATTATTAAAAAATACTATTCCTGCTCAAATAGTGTCAAAATTTCAAGGGGAATTAACTTCTCCTTCTCAATTAAGTTTTCACCCTCAAGAAAGCTTAATAGAATTATTTTCTCTGCTGCAAATTTGGCAGAGAAAACTTTTGTTAGAAAAAGAGAAATTATCTATAGATCAAACAAAAAAAATAGATATTGCTAATCTGGTGACAATAGGAGATTATTGGTTAGCAAATGCTATCAAACAAGAATTAATTCAACCTCTTAATTCTCAAGCTTTACTAAGATGGAATAATTTGCCAGAAAAATGGCAAGAATTAGTCAAACGTAATAATCAAGGTGATGTAAATTCTGAAGGAAAAATTTGGGCAGCACCTTATCAGTGGGGTACAACTTTAATTGCTTATCGAGTTGATAAGTTTAAAACTTTGGGATGGGAGCCTAAAGATTGGAGTGATTTATGGCGACCAGAATTGAAGGATAATATTTCTTTGCTAAATCAAGCTAGAGAAGTTATTGGTTTAACTCTGAAAAAATTAGGCAAATCCTACAATACTAAAAATCTTGATGAGGTTAATAATTTAAAATCGGAACTGGTTAAACTTAATCAACAAGTTAAGTTTTATAGTTCCGAAAATTATTTACAATCATTAGTTATTGGAGATACTTGGTTAGCTGTTGGTTGGTCTAATGATATTTTACCATTGGTTAAAAAACACAAAGAAATTTCTGCTATTGTTCCTCAGTCAGGAACAGCTTTATGGGCTAATTTATGGGTTAAACCTGCTGCTAGTGCTGAAACTTCTTTGACACAAAAATGGATTGATTTTTGTTGGCAACCTCAGATAGCAGAACAAATGTCACTGTTAACCCAAATTGCTTCTCCTATTTTACTAGAAGTTAATTCTAATAAATTAACTTCAGAGATTAATAATAATCCGCTTTTATTACCCCCAAAAGAAATTATGGAAAAAAGTGAATTTCTTTATCCATTGACAGATAATACCATTGAACAGTATCGAAAATTATGGAAAGAAATTCGGATCAACAGGGAGTAGGGAGTCATTTCAGTTATCAGTTATCAGTACCTCTACCTGTTTGTGCACCATGACCTAGGAAAGCAAGAGGCTTGATATAAATATCTTTTTTTATCCCCTGAAAAAGGGAGGCTTTAAACCACTATTTTTCGGTAAATTGATAATGGATAGTTGATAGGGGAAATGTAGGCAATAAATACAAGATATTTCCAATAAATGAGGTACAAATTTTAATGATAAAATTATTGTAGTTTGGGTCTATTGTGCGCTAGCTATATACTTCATAACAACGGGAACGCTGTATCAATTACTTCTTTTATTCCCTACAATTGAACAATATTGCCTCTAAATTTTGTAAAGTATCTTCCAAATTATCATTCACTAATCGTATATCAAACTCTGTAGCAGCTTCCAGTTCTTCTGTTGCTAATTTTAGACGTTTAGCGATCGCTTCTTCTGAGTCTTGTCCCCTCTTTCGTAACCTTCTTTCTAATTCTGTGTTTGAAGGTGGTAAAATAAATATTCGCAAAGCATCAGGAAATGTTTTCTGAATTTGTCGTGCTCCCTGTAGTTCAATTTCCAGTATTACCGATTTACCTTGTTTAATATTTTCTATCACTGGCAGATTTGGTGTCCCATAAAAATTACCTGCATATTCTGCCCATTCTAATAATTCTCTATTTTCAATCATTTGTTGAAATTTCTCATGGTCTATGAAAAAATAGTTTTTTCCGTCTATTTCCCCTGGTCTAGGAGAGCGAGTAGTCGCAGAAACAGATAAAGCTAATTCTGGATGACGTTGTCGCAAAGAGCTTAACAAAGTCCCCTTACCTACACCACTTGGCCCAGTTAAAACAATTAATTTACTAATTTGCATAATTTTTTATCCTAGTACCGACATCATAGAACTATTTGGGTTGGGGTGAGCTTAAAATAACATTACTGATGGATAATTAATAATTAATAATTAATAATTAATAATTAATAATTTAGGAGTTACGCAGTGACGCTAAATATAGCACTTAAAACCCCATACGCAATAGTTTTTTAACTCCATAGATAGTACCTTTGCGTAAGTCCTGTAATTAATAATTAGGGTTTGCTGAATAAATACAAGTCTTTACAGATAGAGCTTTTAGGCTTTTTTTATGTAGGGAAAAATCACCTGGTTTTGAGCTGCTTAATGCACGGTTCCCGAAAAATCAAAAAGTCAGAATTTTAAGCAAGAGTTGGGAAAAAAATGATTTTCCTGCTCCCCTATTCCTTAAAAAATACTTTTTCAGCCTAATTAGGGCTTGCTGATTAAATCTCGCTCCCATTGAAATTCCAAAGTTTTAGCCTTTTTAGACCAAAATACCTGGTTTTTAGCTTTTCATGCACGGTTCCCGAAAAATAGGGTGCGTGGATAAAATAAGAACGGAAAAATTAAGGTAAAATTATTGATCCTGCTGTCTCTGTCTTCCCAAACTTCCCAAACTTCCCACCCTTTGTTTTTTTCAGCAAACCCTAATTAGGAATAGATGATTAAATCTAAAATAATTGGTATATCAAATATTTTAGCCTTTTTAGAACTTTGAAAAAGTAACAAATTTTCAATCCCAAACCCTCAAAAAGTTAGCATTTTGAGGTAACTATGGCAGAAAAGTTAATCTTACCCTTATGAATTACCACTTCCTCTATAATTCCCATTCGTCTTGACTCTTCACTACTCCCTACTCCCTGTCAAGGGCAAAAAAACTTCCATAAGCAAACCCTAAATATTTCAGTCATCTTTTTGATTAAATAAAAATCTTTGCGCTACAGTTTCAGGTTGAATAGCAGAAAGAATAATATGATTAGAATCTGTTATAATTACAGATCTGGTACGCCGACCATAAGTAGCATCAATTAATTGGCCTTTTTCTTTGCCATCATTAATGAGTCGCTTAATAGGAGCTGATTCTGGACTAACAATTGCTACAACTCGATTAGCAGAAACTATATTACCAAAACCAATATTAATTAATTGAATATTCATCACATATTATAATTAGGGTTTGCTGAAAAAGTATTTTGGCAGGGGGAGGACTCAGAATCGGTGAATCCAGCATCCAGGAGGAATGGGAATTACAGAAGAGGTAGGAGGAAAAATTATCCCTGGATTTTCTGTCACAATTAGCCAAAAATACTAGACTTTTTAGCTTTCAAGACCTAAAAGCTGGTAATTTTTGTAGGCAAAAAAAGACTGAAACCTTTATGCAGTAGTGCTTTCATGCTTTTTTTTTCAGCAACCCCTAATTAAATATAATCAACCTGTACAAGTAGATAATAAGTACAAAGTTTTCTACAATAAAAGAATATATCTAAATCTTGATTTGGATAAATTAAATTTTCATAAAAAAGAGATGGAATATAGGGAATATAGCAATTTGTATAGCCTTTTTAAATCTTTTTATCTATAAAGTTTATCTGAAAATCCTTTAAGTTTACTTAACCACGGATATTCTACCTGACTTATAGAAAAAATTTTAATCTTGCCAAAGATATCAAATAGTTTATATAAAAGTAATGGATATATATTGTCAAGTTTAAAAATAGATACAACTCATCATTATATTTCAATTTTTGATAAATTGAATAATCAGATTCAGGTTTAGATAATTTTGGAAATTTAATTTAGAAATTTTGATTCTTACCAAAAAATATCAGGTATAAAACCTCTCCATTAATTTTGGCGACTGGCGAAATGTCATATCTAATCGACCAATAATATCAAATCTGTTGACTTCGGAGTAATATAATTCCTATCCTCATTGGGGAGACAAGACTATTTTAATCTAGAATATCAATAAATTATTCCTCAATACTGAATTATACCAATGCTACTGGACTTGATAGAAAAGAAAAAAATTCCTTTTAGCTAATCCTCTTCTTACAAAAAAGAGGTAATTATTAATTATTAATTATTAATTATTAATTCTTGAACTAACTGTGCAACCTGTTGATTATACAACTCTCATAGCTTCTTGTTCTGAACTTCAATCTCAATGGCTACCAGCTAGATTAGAACAAGTATACCAGCGCGATCGCTTTACCATTTCTCTAGCCCTCCGAACTATTAAAAAAAGAGGTTGGCTAGATATTTCTTGGCATCCTCAAGCAGCTCGGGTTTGTATCAGTAAACCCCCTCCTCGCATCCCTGATACATTTACTTTTAGTCAACAACTCAAACATCAGTTAGCTGGATTAGCTTTAATATCTATTAATGAAGTTTCTCCCTGGGAGAGAGTTTTGGATTTTCAATTTGCTAAACGTCCTGGAGAACCTCCCTTATGGCATCTTTATGTAGAAGTTATGACTAAATATAGTAATGTTATTCTAACTACTGCCAATAATTTAGTTGTTACCTGTGCCCATCAAATTAATAGTCAACAGTCTAGTGTCCGTCAAATTCAAACTGGTCAACCCTACGAACTACCACCCTCTCTGACTAACTCTATTCCTAGTTTGCAAGAAACTCAACAACAGTGGCAAGAAAGAATAAGTTTAATTCCTGGTCTGCTATGGCGAAATTTAATCAAAAATTATCGTGGTCTTAGTCAAGCATTGGTCAAACCCATGATTGAAACGGCTGGTTTAGACCCACAAAAATCTACAGATGACTTGACTACTTCCGAATGGGAAAATTTATTTCGACTTTGGCAAAAATGGCTCTTGATGTTGGAAAAATTAGATTTTTCCTCTAGTTGGACATCTATAGGCTACAGTGTAACAGGTTGGGGAGCAACAGAATCTGTTAATACAGTCGGTGAATTACTAAACAGCTATTATACTCAACATCTTAATCAGCAGGAGTTTGGTCAACTTCATCATCAAATTAGTCAAAAACTTCATAGTATTACAGCCAAGTTACAACTAAAGGCCAATACTTTTACCGAACGTTTAAATCAGTCCGATGGGGCAGAATTATTGCGATCGCAAGCTGATTTACTTATGGCCAATCTTCAGGAATGGCAACCAGGGATGAAAAATATCTCCCTTCCAGACTTTGAGACGGGAAAAACTATGGTCATCAAATTAGACCCAGAAAAAAATGCTGTCCAGAATGCTCAAAGTCTCTACAAAAAACACCAAAAGTTAAAAAGAGCGCGTACAGCAGTTGAGCCACTTTTAGCAGAAGTTCAAGCTGAAATTGACTATCTGGAACAAGTAGAAGCTTTTTTGTCTCAGCTAGATAGTTACCGAAGTCCAGAAGATTTAGAGACTTTAGTGGAGATTCGGGATGAGTTGATTCAACAGGGTTATCTTAATGCCCCAGAACATCATCATCAAGATAATAGAAAAGATACAGAATTTTATCGCTACAAAACTCCTGGAGGGTTGGAATTATTAGTAGGTCGTAATAACCGTCAAAATGACCTATTGACTTTTCGAGTCGCAGGAGATTATGATATTTGGTTTCATTCTCAAGAAATTCCTGGCAGTCATGTTTTATTACGACTGGACGCTGGTACAATGCCAGATGAAGTTGACCTCCAGTTTGTTGCCGACATGAGTGCCTTTTATAGTCGCGCCCGTCAAAGTGAAGTTGTTCCGGTGATTTATACTAAACCTAAGTTTGTTTATAAACCTAAGGGGGCAAAACCTGGTATGGTTGTTTATAGACAGGAGCAAGTTTTGTGGGGTAAGCCAAAAAGTGCGGAAGTCCACATCAAACAAATGTCAACTCCTCTTGATTTTTAAATTTTTTTTGTATAGATTTCTCAATAGTTTGTTACAATGAGTACATAACAGCAAAGTGAGACTTATAACCCGCTGGACGCTGCGAACTTGGGAATGCGTAGCTAGAGGTTTATCTCACAGATATAACAACGGAACATACTTAGAAACTAGGCCAGTTTTTCTGAACTGGTCTTTTTATTGTATTATAATAACACAAACAGAACTTACGCACAGACCACATATATATATAGCGTCAAAAACTATAACGTTATAGTTTTTAAACTCCGCATATAGTAGCTTGGCGTCAGTCCTGACAAAAAAAGCTTTTTGTGATACGAAGTAATCTATAGATAGGGTTGGCTGATTAGGGTTGGTTAATTAGGGCTGGCGTATGGAAATATCAAAGCTTTCACAGATAAAGCTTTTAGGCTTTTTAGGTATTGAAAAAGTGAGTATTTGAATAAGATAAAGACAGAGTTGGCAAAGCATAATTTTTACAAGTACATCCTCTAAAACTCCTGATTCCTCTTAACTTATCCTCCATCGGAGGGGTTAGGGGTGGGTTTACTCCCTACTCCCTACTCCCTATCAATTAATAATATATTTTGTTGTGGGGAATGTAGGTTTTAGGCTAACTATGGCAGCCAAATTATGGGAATATTTTCTCATCTCACTATTTCCTATTAACTTCCCCTCCATCGGAGGGGTTAGGGGTGGGTTTACTCACTACTTACTCACTACTCCCTACTCCCTGGCTTAACAAAAGACTTCCATAAGCAAACCCTAGATAAAAACAGTATTAGTAAAGTAGCTCTTAGAAGAGGAAGAATTAAACTTTCAGGGACGCCAGCCAATTGAGTTCCCAACTCAAGTTGCTTCTGCTATTGTAGAAGTGAGGATAGTTCCTAAATATGATTTTTATCTAATTGAGGTGATTTATGAAAAATCTGAACAGTTATTAACTCCAACTGAAAAGATCTAGGTGTAGATAATTTGATGGCTGTAACTTCAAATCAACCGGATTTTATTCCTTTGTTGATTAATGGCAGACCCTTAAAAAGCATAAATAAATTTTACAACAAACGTCTAGCTCAGTTAAAATCTTTGCTATATGCGAACTTAAAAAGTTCAAGGCGAATTAGTACATTAACCCGATGTCGCTTACATAAAATACATAATTATCTTCATCGCGCGAGCTGTCATAAGAGTGAATCTGTTAGTAGAACTTGAAATAATGATTTTAGTGATTGGCAAAAATCAGGGATGGAAACAAGGGGTAAACTTAGGGAAAGTTAATAATCACTCATTTGTGACCATTCCCCACTCCAGATTGATTGACATGATAACTTATAAATGTCAGTTAGTTGGAATCAAGATTCTTCAAGAAGAATCCTATACCTCTGCTGCTAATTTTTTGAATGAAGCTCCGATCCCAGTCTATGGAAAAACAAGTGAAAAAACCCCAATTTTCAGGAAAAAGAATTAAGTGAGGTTTATATCGAACTGATGAAGGAATTATTTGTCAATCTGATGTGAATGGTTCTGACAACATTTTGCGAAAAGCATTCCCAAATGCGTTTAACCGCTATGGAATAGAGAGGTTCGTAGTTCACCCCAGGAGAATTAATCTCTCAAAGTAAAACTGAAGGGAATTTCTAAAATTAAATCAAGTCTATCTATAATTTGACTATACTTTTACTAAAAAGTAAACTATCTCTAATTAGAAAGAAGGTTATTAATAACGTATGATAAATCATAATTCCTTGTACCTACATTTTTATTGGTCATAACTATGTTACAACAGAGTTTAATCACACTCAAAACAAACGGAAAATACTATCAACAGAATTACGCATATCTACCAGAACTGGATCTTGGAGTCCTTAATGAGGAACTTGGTCAAGTGGATGCTCATACTTTAGTGAAGTGGGGATATGAAACTTTTGGGAAAGGCTTAGTTATGAGTACCAGTTTTGGTATCCAGGCTGCTGTAATGTTACATCTAGTTACAAGTGTTGTACCTAATATTCCTATTATCTGGATTGATACAGGATATTTACCAGCCGAAACTTATAAATTTGCAGAAGAGTTGACGGAAAGACTTAAACTTAATCTTCAAGTATATCAGTCCCCTATTAGTCCAGCTCGAATGGAAGCTTTGTATGGGAAACTTTGGGAGGAAAAAGATGTTGATGCTCTTAACAGATATGACCAAATACGCAAGGTAGAACCTATGCAGCGGGCATTGAGAGAGCTTGGGGCAACTGGTTGGTTAGCTGGGTTGAGAGGAGACCAAACCAAGTATCGTCAAGGTTTGGCTCGTATTAGTAAACAGTCGGATGTATATAAAATTTTACCTATACTTAGTTGGAATCCGCGGGATATTTATCAATATTTGACTGCTTACGATTTACCTTATCATCCATTTTTTGATTTGGGATATACTACTGTGGGAGATTGGCATTCTAGTCGGCCTCTGACTGCTAATGATACAGATGAACGTGATACCCGTTTTCATGGTCTTAAGCAAGAGTGTGGACTACATTTACCTCAAACAGATGAAGAAGCTCAAAGTCTTGATTCTAGTTCATTGTAATAAATATGCTTTGCTGAATAAATTTTTTGCTTGACAGGGAGTAGGGAGTAGTGAAGAGTCAAGATGAACCAGATTGCCATAACTAAAATATTGTAGGGACGTTGCCTAAGGGCGTCCCTGCTGCATTGTTTCATCTTACAGCGGATTCCATATTTCCACCATTTATAGCTCTGTGCCCAGGGAAAAGGGAACACAGAAGGTGGGAACAGAAGGAATAAGTTGCTTATAACATAAGACTTTTAGCTATTGGACAGTTCCTGTGATGTGTAAATATTAAGTGCGCACATTGCTATACCAAAAAAAAGAGGTATAAAGCCTCCTCTTTTAACCTATGCTTTACCCACATCTTTCTTAAGATTTCTCAAAGAGCAGGGATTAAGAATTAGGAAGGTCCGAAATTAAGTCATCACTAAAATAGCATATATCCTGGAAAAAGTCAAGTCATCTGTTGTTTTGAAATCTTGAAACCATTAACTAGGGTTTGCTGAAAAAGTCTTTATAATAGGGGGAAGGAGCCAGAATCGAGAATCGGTGAATCCAGAAGGAATGGTCATTACAGAAGAGGTAGGAGGAAGAATTATCTCTTGATTTTCTGTCATAATTAGCCAAAAATACTAAACTTTTTAGCTTTCAAGACCTAAAAGCTCGTACTTTTTCCCGACCTAAACTTGCTGAAACCTTTGTTAAATAGCGCTTTCATTCTTTTTTTAGCATATCCTAACTAATAAGGCTTTCAAGATTGTAAATAATTATGTGGGTAATGGATAGCCTTTTAAGGGGATGAAAAAATATTTAACTCAGTATTTCAAGCCTCCGACTTTAGTCGGAGATTCACTCTCTACTGATAACTGATAACTGAAATGACCGTGTACATCATTTATCAGTTATCAGTTATCAGTTATATATTTTCCAAACTTTGATAAATTTTAGTGGCTATTTCCGTACCATGACGAACACAATCTCCTAAAGCTATACCACCAATATAATTGCTACACAAATAAATACCAGGCCAAGATTTTAAACCATGATTAATTTGAGCCAACCGAGAATTATGACCTAAATTATACTGAGGAATAGCACGAGACCATATATTTACTGCCAGAACTTTTGGTTGTTCAGCATCCTGCTGCAATAAAGTTTGGCTAATATCTTGATGAACCTGTGCCACGATCGCTTCACCATCTAACTGAGAAATTTCTGGATCTGTTGCACCCCCAATAAAATTAGTAAACACTTGCCATCCTGGAGGTGTTCTACCAGAAAATAAAGCAGAAGACCAAATAGTACCAAGAGTCCGAATACCTTGACCTCTAGGAATAAGATTACCAAAACCATCTATTTTTGCCTTGACAGAAGAGATAGGATATGCTAGGACTACACAAGCAACGGTAGGATAGTAAAATTTATTAAATGTAGAAGCAACTTCGGACAATAAAGGTTTCAATAATTCTGCACAAGCATAAGCAGGAGTAGACAGGGCAATAGTACGAGTTTCTACTCGCTCCGAACCATTAGGGGTAGAAAACTCTGCTATATAAGTTTGTTTTTCTGTCCGACGAATACTGGTAAGATGCCAATTTAGTTTAACTGCTTCTCCTAAATAAGTAGCGATCGCCTTTGGTAATGCTTCTAAACCACCTCGAAAAGAACCCAACTCCCCAGGTTTAGTCTTAGGAATATTAGGATCGGCAGCTACCTTTGACTGAGATTTTCTTTGAGCAGACAAAATACCACCAGCTAAAAGTCCACCACCAATATCAGCTATTTGAGCCACCTTAGAAAAAGCAGCAGCAGCACTAAGTTGACTAGGGTCTCCAGCATAAACACCAGAGACAAAAGGTTCTACCAACCGCTCCATTACCTCAAAACCAAGATGCCTTCGGAAAAATTGGGATACAGTTTCTTCGTTTCCTTGCTGAGACAGATGAGTACCCATAGCAGGTGACACAAAACCTAAAGCACCAACTAAGGCCCGTAATTTTCCAGCATCGCTCAGTAGTTTAGACTGTAACATAGCCTGTGGACTCATTGGCACTGGTAATAATTGTCCATTCCAATAAACATAGCGTGGTAGTTTACGGTCTGCAAAAATTAAATCTTGTTTGAGGCCAACGTCTACAGCTAACTTTAAGAGTTCAGGTGTAGGAGAAAAACTATTTGGACCTTCTTCCCAAAGAAATTCTCCTTGAGAAACTGTTGTGATATTACCGCCTACTCGATTTTGGCTTTCAGCAACTAAAATTTTTAAAGGTGAATTGTTACTTAATTTTGTGAGTTTATGGGCTAAACTCAACCCACTAATACCTGCACCCACGACTAAGACATCTAATACTTCTGTCATTTTTTCTTAAGTTAAAATATTCAGTTTAAATATGAGTTAAAATTGTAAACTTTTACTAATATTTGAGATTTTTTAGATGAAAACTGTGATATAATCCCGCGTGATATTTGTTATTAAACAGGACTTACGCATTGGGAACGAGTTTTGGTCATTTGAGATTGCTTTCCTGAGGTCATAGGACTCATTCATGTCGCGGAGCGAAACGCTGTCGCTGGAAATGACAGAAATGGGTTGCGCGTGCCTAAGTCCTGATTAAAGTTAGCGTCAGATTCTCGTTTCGTCAAATAATCTTATGACTTGATTTTATCACTATCTTAGCCACAATAAAACTTCTGACACTAGGTCATAGCAAGAATTAAACTTCTGACAACTGATAACTGAATAGGATACTAAGCAATATTTATAACAGTGGACTTCTTTTGCCCACTGTATTTTTTTTACAACATTAGGACATTTAGACTCTTAAATTTAGTCATAGCAAGAATCAAACTTCTGACAACTGATATAGCATTTGAAGTAAAGGACGCGGACATTTCTAAATCCTGAAACCCTGTTATAGTTTCCTGTTTCCTCCATACCTGTTCCCGATTCAAGTAGTGCCATAACTGATCACTGAACTAAGCATGATGCTGGAAAAGGGTTTCTAGATAAACTCTAGCAGCTTGACGATAATAAGGGGATGTCTCTGGTGTACCGCTATCTCCATTTTGTAATAAAAATAGTGACAAAGCTGCCGAAAATACACGGTCTTGATCCCAGTCGGGATGGGTTTCTAAGTATATTTTAAGGGATTCGTGCAATGCTTCAGGAATTTCGGCCAGAATACTAACAGTTACATTCATCTTTTAAATTAGTTTCTTTAATAAATAATATTTTTTCTTTTTTATAGTCCCTAGTTATGGCCATTAACCGATAACTTGGAACTACCAATGTCGCACCATTGTGCATTAAGAAGGGGTGGGTTTGTCAATGTTGAGAAATATTACAACCTATTTTCAATTAATCAAAGATTTACGAAATCATCAGTGTTTCAGAGCCGGTTTTGTTACATAACTTGATAATCATGGCCTAACTTAAGAAATCTACCTATAACTGAACAAAATCCCCAATTCATAAGTTCTTAAGCAACATTAATTGTATAAGTCCATAAGCAAAATTAATTGCAAATTACTATTAGACATCTCCAATCTTATCCATAAATTATCAATTCTTTCTTCTTGTTCCCTGTTCTCAGTTAAGTGTTCCCTCTCTCAACTAAGAAATTCCTAAAAGCACGACTACTTATATAAGAAGATTATAATGTCGTTGAACTCTGTGGAAAACCCTGTTTAATTTGTGGAAAATATTAAACTTGTTTGTGGAAATGCTGTGGAATTAATGTGGAAAATTACATTAAAAGATAAGAATTTTGAACTACTTAAAGTTTGTTGATGGAAGTCTTTTTTAAGGAGCAGGGGAGCAGGGGAGTGGGGGAGTGGGGACGTTAGATACAAAATTTTATACAGAGTAAAGAATAATGGGAGTTATAAAAAGAATAGGGTCTAAAACCCCGCTTTTTCAGGTGAAATGTTTTTGGAGCGTTGCTCTCATCCCCGTTACAAAAACAACTTCTGACTTCGTTAAAGAGAAGGTGGTCGTTCATAATGGTAGAATTGATTTTTATGCCATAGTTACCCCAAAATACTAACTTGAACAACCTGAGTTAACTAAAAATTGGCACTTTTTCTGAAGCGAAAAACCCTAAAACCTTAATTACTATTAAAAATTAAAAATTAAAAATATGTATACAAGCTCAAAAGTAGGTTTAAAGCTATAGCAATCCTTATTTAGTTTGGGATCAAACAACTATCAATTTGAAGTATAGATTATGGAATCAAACTATTATTTGTTTTATAAAGTAAAACATTATAGTTTTTCGAGGTTAGTCGAGGTTAGTAGTTGGAATTTTTTTAGTTAGGAACATCAGTTAAGGTATACCATAGAATAATGAGTAAATAGAACAATTTATCCCTAGTTGTTTATTAATATTTTTTTCTTAAGTTCGACAAACATAATTATTTATCAAATTCTTTTTCTTTTAATAATAAATAAAAAGCTGTTCTTCTAGAACATTACTATAAACTAAAATTGTCGGTAAAAAATTCGATGACTATACAAGTTCAATCCTCTTTTCGCAAGTTTCTACTATCACGGATATTGGTACTTACTTTACCAGTATTAATATTGGGTCAATATCTAATTTATAGGCAAGCACGTTCTACTCTTTTAGATACTGCTCGTCAAAACTTGAAAGAAAGCGCAGACAGAAAAGCTGAAGATATTCAACAATGGGCAAAAGCCTTGGAATCGAATTTAATTAGTGCCAGTCAAAGCTATATATTTGAATCTAGCAAAACTGAAGATTATCAAAATTATGTTGAACAGTTACACAAAATGTTACCCAGACAGGTAAGTTGTGTTCAACTGAGTAATTTACAAACTAAACAAATTGTCGCAAATAGTTGTAATTCTAAATTAATACATTCTTTACCAGAAAATATATGGCCTCAACAGCAGAAACAAGTTGTTGGAGAAAATAACAATATTTATATAAGCTGCATAAAGCCAGAACAGTTAAACTCAAAAGGTGAGTTAAATGATGGGGAAGTTAATGAAAAAACACAAGTTAGTTTAGGTTTTACTGTTCCAATATACGTTACTGAAAATGGCGAAAGAAAATTGCAATATGCTTTGAGTATTAAGTCAGCTTTACCAATGCAAACTGATAAAAGAAGAGGTTCACTAACAGGTTCAACTGTCATTATTGATAATAAAGGTACAATATTGGCTACTCCATATCCTAGTACATTAGGTCATAATATTTCTGAACAACCAGATGGAAAGAGGTTAGAAAGTATTATCAAAAATGCACAGGAAGGTCAAAAAGATTTTGCCCACATATTTTCTTTTAAGGAAACAGATATTGTGAGTAGAAATAGGGAGAATGATGGAAGTAAAAATTCTTTGAGAGAAATTATTGATAACCTAGAAAAGATATTACCTGAGTTGTTAGGACTTAAATTATCAGCAGATAATGAATTTTTAGCGGGGTATGTTGCTATTCCTAGTCCTGTAGAAAGAGATAATAATAGTCAGTGGATTGTATTAGCAATTACACCTATAGATTTTGCCATATCTGGTCTTAAAGAAGTTCAAAAGGTTCTAATTGTTCTAGTTTTTGTTTTAGTTGTTGCTAGTATTGTAGCAAGTATTTATTTGGCTCGTGATTTAGCTCGTCCTTTGGAGAAGTTGCGAGACTATGCGGTTACTGTTAATAATTTAGAATCTCCTAATAAAGTACCTCGAAATTTAAAAATTAATGAGTTTAATCAACTAGCAATTTCATTAGAAAAAATGGTGGGGAGGCTCAAAAATTGGGCTAATCAACTAGAAGTAACTTCTAAAGAGGCTCAGGTTGCTAATCAGTTAAAAAGTGAGTTTTTAGCAAATATTTCCCATGAGTTAAGAACTCCACTTAATGGAATTATTGGTTCACTTCAATTAGTTCGTGATGATTTTTGTGATAGTAGAGAAGAAGAAATAGAATATGTAGAACAAGCTAATAATTCAGCTATTCATTTACTAGGAATTATTAATGATATTTTAGATATTCGTAAACTTGATTCTGGAACTTTATCTCTTACTGTTCAGGATGTTAATATTATCAATTTATTAAAAGAAACTGTGGATTCATTTAGAGATAATTTTCAAGAAAAATCTCTACTGTTCAACCTAAATATTCTTCCACAAATAATAATTGTTAACGCCGATGAAGAAAAGTTAAAACAGGTCTTTGAAAATATTATTAGTAATGCAATTAAGTTTACAGAAAAAGGGGGTATTAATATTTCTATTAGTCTCCAATATAATGAATTAAGTATTTCTGATAATTTTTTAATGAGCGATCATGGTCAGAGAATTAATGAAGTTTTAGTTAAAATTCAAGATACAGGTATTGGTATTGATTTAGAACAACAGGATAAATTATTTCAACCTTTTGTTATGGTAGATGGTACAACAACCCGTAAATTTGGTGGTAATGGATTAGGATTAGCGATTTCTCGCAGGTTGATGGAAATAATGAAAGGTGATATTCGACTTTATAGTGAAGGCATAAATCAAGGAACTACAGTTAATATTACTATGCCAATTAAGGAAATATTATCATCTGAATCATCTGAGGAAAAATTGTATGTTTCCACAAAAGTTAAATTGTAAGTAGGGGCAGTAGGGATGTTGCATAACAAAAATGCGTTTTCGTATAGGGAATGCTCCGCTTTCTATGTCGCGCAGCGATACGTCCCTACAGAGTCAAGACCCCGAACCAAGAAACCCGGTTTCTAGGAAAAACCGGGTTTCTTGGTGTAAGTCCTGTAGTAAAATTTTATTCTCCAAAGTAAGCAAATTAGGACTTACGCAAAATATGAAATTACACAACATCTGTAGGGGTGAGTCGCGATTCCCTCCTACTTAATGTTTTGGCTTTATGTAATTTCTGTAGATTTGATCAGGATTTACACGGGAGGCACTATATATATATGGAGTATTGCTCAGTTACAAGATACGCTTTACATATCGCGTAGCGTTTCGGCGCTTGAGCCGACATATAAAGCGGAGCTTTGCGGAACGCAAAACACACCCTACCAATAGCGTTCATGCCTAAGTCCTGTTGATATCACATCTGATTGTTTTTCCACCTTGCTGAAGAGAATCATTCAAAGCACATAGTATTCCTACTAACTCAGCACCAACCCAACCAGAAGAAATTTCTGAAATAGCATTCTGACTGATACAATTGAAAAATTCATTGCACACTTGAGCTAAAGGTTCAGCTTTTTCGACTGCCACAACTTCCCGACTTACATCTGCTGCTTTCCAGCGATCGCTCATATATTCTAAATGACCATGGTGAATAATTAAAGGTTGTTCGGCTGACATTTCATCAAAAATTAATGTTCCTTGACTACCGACTACTCCTAAACGACGTTGTTTATCAGGGTTCAGCCAACACAAATGTAAAAATGCTTGAAAACCACTAGAATAAATCAGTTTAGCTGTAACTAAATCTGACTGTGGTGGTTGTTGGGGAAGCCAAACCATACCATTCGCTTGTACTTCTACGGGTGTTTCCTCTAGCAAACTATTAAAAATACAAATATCGTGAATCGCTAAATCCCAGAGTGCATCAACATCTGCACGGACAGGTTCAATATGAGTCCGGGTAGCATAGCCATAACGTAATTCTCCTAACTTACCTTCAGTGACTATGGTTTTTCCAGCTTGGACAACGGAATTAAATAAATAAGTGTGATCGACAAAAAGTTGACGTTGTTGTTGTTCGGCTAATTTACATAGTGCTAGTGACTCTGAATATTCCAAAGTTAGAGGTTTTTCGGAAAAGACATGATAACCTTTTTTCAGAGCAGCACTAATAATTTCGTAGTGGGTAGAAGCGGGAGTGGCGATCGCTGCTGCTGCAATATCTGGTAGCTCTAATGCTTCTTGCCAATTTTCTTTGAAGACAATATCTGGAGTTAGTTGCAACCGCTCTTGAATTTCTTTTAATTTTTCTGGGTTAGGGTCTACGATAGCAATAACTTGAGATTGAGGATGGTTGAGAAAGTTCCGAATTAAGTTAACTCCCCAACGACCTGCGCCAAATATCACAATTCCTATTTTCATAAATTATTAAATATATTAGCTAGTTTCTCACTTGCCAAATTTTGATAATCAGTTACCATTAACTGGTGTTTCCAGGCTATCACATTAAAATTAAGATGTCGAATCTTTGCCCTACTCCCTACTCCCTACTCCCTATATTTTATTTAATCTTTTTTCGTTTTCTGATCTGGTTTTATATTCTCTGTTCCTGACTGCTGTAAGAAATCTAAAGCAGATTTAGCTGCTGCTTGCTCTGCAGCTTTAATAGACGGTCCCTTACCTATACCAAGTTTTTTCCCTTTAAACCAAACTTCTGCCACGAAACGTCCCTGATCGCCATGAATTTTATTTGCTTCCTGAACGTGATAATGTGGTAAGGTTTTATATCGACCTTGAGTCCATTCTTGCAGAGCAGCTTTATAATTTTGGCGAGCTGGATCGCTACGAACTTCTGCAATTAATTTTTCAAAATGATTATCTAACCAGGGGCGGATTAATTCTACATTATTGGTACTTAAATAAAGAGCAGCCAAAACAGCTTCAAAAGAGTCTGCTATTCGAGACTCTTCACCAGCTTTATCCCCTGCTGCACTTTTGGATACCAATAAATAGCGACCCCATCCATATTGATTGGCGATCTGTGCTAAAGAGCGATCGCTCACTAAAATGGAACGAATAGCAGCAAATTCTCCTACAGTGCAATGAGGATAACGTTCTAAGAGTAATTCAGCAGCAACCAGTCGGACTACTGCATCTCCGACAAATTCTAATTTTTCATAGTTATTTATTGATGAAACTGTAGAGTGGGTTAATGCCAAGTCTAGCAAATCCCATTTAATTCCACTGTGCTGAGAAATAGATAATTTTTCGACTAAAGATTTAAGCTGCTTTTGACGGGGATGATATATTTGAGTCATCTACAAAAAATCGGTGGTTTAAAAATCCATTCTAAATCTAAAGTAATAAAAAATGAAGCCAATTATAATACTAAATACATCATGGAAATAGGTAGAATCAATAATTGACATACTCCCGACCCTCTCCCTACGGGAGAGCGCGGGATGCTTGAGCCAGATCAGCTCTGACCGCAGTTTTGACATAGAGAGGTGATGTCCTCCCCCTGTGTTGATAATAATCCTATCTTTTGTATTAGGAGCGCAGACTTATAATCTCTGTCTAATTCTTGCCCACATCTGGGACATGAATGCCAGGGATCCGATAAGCTTTTAGAAACTTTATTCAAGCATTGCCAACAATATTGAGATGTGCCTTTTGGGTCTACGCGCGATAATTCTCTCTTTATATCTACATTAGTTATTATATCAAAACAAGGACAAACAACACAGACAAAACCAGGCTTTCCCATACGACGCTCTCCTCCGGAAGAGCGCGGGACTTCCCGCCGGGGGAGTTAATTTTTTTAATTCTACCCAACTCAAACTAACCAATAGGCGATCGCCCTTCTGCTTCTCCAAACCTAACATAATGTTCTAACCCATTAATAAAAGTTCCATTGTTCACTGCTTCTAATACACCAGGATTACTATTCAAATAAAATTCTTCATCAAAAGCAAACTGAGGTGATCGCCCTTCAAAAAATCCATATTCTAACCAATGCTCAAAACCACTCTCTAATATATTGTTTATTATGGCAGCAGCTACATCAAGATTTTCTATTAGATAAAGATTTTCATCAAAACTCTCAGAAATATTGGGAGTCGGAATAACTGGAGATGGGTTATTAGTAGCGAGTTTAGCAACAAAAACGTCATTTGTTGTATCCACATTATCAACTTGACTAAGTTCCAGAGAAGGTGCTAATGGAAAAGTAGGGATAGTGAAACCTATGAAATAAGCATTACCAATTTCATCTACTGCAATATCATTACCAAACAACCCAATATTGTCATTTATCCGGAAAGGAATAGAATACTCTACAGTTTGACCATCATTAGATATTTTACTGACAACAGTATTGGCAAAGTTGTTGTTGTTAATAATATAACTATTTTCTTCAGCATCAATATCTATACTCTCAATAGACTCGAAGTTTTTTGTGCCTAAGTAAGTAGCATAGTCAAGGTTGTGATCGCTATTAATTTTAATTAATATTCCATCACTTTCGCCTCCACCAAAAGTATTTTGCATAGCATTAAATGTAGGAAATTGACCAACTGGAGGTACTACCGCATCTCCCCCAATAATTTGACTACTGGAATTTCCTGCTACATAAATATTACCAATATCATCTACAGCAATACCATTACCAATGTCTCCATCTACTCCACCATAATAAGTGGAAAAAATTAAGTCACTACCATTATTATTAAGTTGAATAATAAATACATCTGCGTCTCCCCCGATAGTATTTTGTACTGCATTTAAAGTTGGAAAATCTAAGGAACGAGTTTCACCAGTAATATAAGCATTACCATTATTATCTACAGTAATATCTTGACTTATTTCTGTGTCATTTCCACCAAATAAAGTTGAGTAAATTAACTGACTTCCATCGGCAGATATTTTACTCACAAAAGCATCTCGATTAAATTCAGTAACTAGGGTATTTTGTAGAGCATTTTCAGTAGTCGGAAAATCACCAATTCCCGGAATAGGTTGAATTGGAAAACGGAGTGTTGCGCCAGTGTCTCCTGTTATAAAAGCATTACCATTATTATCTACAGAAATAGCATTACTAAAATCGTTATCTTGCCCACCTAAATAAGTAGAATAAAGAATTTTACTACCATCATTAGATAGTTTAACTACAAAAGCATCACCAGAAAAGTTACCACCACCGTAGGTATTTTGCAGAGCATTTTCTGTTGGAAAGTCAACGGAATTAGTGTTGCCAGTAACGTAAATATTTCCGGTTATATCTACAGCAATATCTGTACCATGATCATCACCACTTCCACCTATATATGTGGCATAAATTAGAGTTCCATCAGGAGAATATTTAGCCACAAAAGCATCGCTAAGACTCAATTCATTATTACCACCTAAGCTATTTTGTACAGCATTTGGGGTAATAGGAAAATCTGTAGAATTGGTACTGCCAGTTATATAAATATTGCCTAGATTGTCAATAGTTATTCCGGTTCCTGTGTCTTGGTTAATACCTCTTATTAAGTCGGAAAATTCTAAAGTTGGATTATTGGTTGTGGGAATTTGAGAAGCTTGAGTGAAATGATTGTTAGTTAAATTTTCATCTGATACCTGTAACAAATCAGGTATTGATATTGACTGTGAATTTATAGATGGTTCATCAAACATAATTTGTATCAAATTAAATTTTGGTTTTACTGTGAAATTCGGCTATCCGCTTAACTCAAGCTTTCTTCCTTCTTCCTTTTTATTTCTTCCCTACTATATCACAATATTTCTATATCTAGTAAGATTACCTTAATAGTTAATAGTTAATAATTAAGAGTTGATCGTGAAGAATTATTCATTCAACAATTCACGCCTGGAAGTCTCCCTTATCCTAGGGGATAAATCAAAAATTTTCATAATTAGTCAATCCCCTTCTTTGAAGAAGGGGTAATTATTAATTATTAATTGTTCATTATTAATTTCTGAAATCTAGTTCTTATACATCTTTTATTTTTATATTCTAAATTATTTATATAAATAGGACTGACTGATTAAATATAAAAGTATTCATAGGTGCAAGTAAGTGCCTTTTTAGGGTCTGATTTTTTGGTAACCATAAAAGTTAATTTTTTTGGCTATTCAGATTCAAGAATTGATAATTTTAGGCTAATTAGGAGATAAAAATTAAGGAAATATTTTTTTAACTACTCGCTCTATAACTACCCTAAATTATCACTATGGAGGGAGGTTTTATACAACTTCCCTACTACCTATCTCAAGAAAAAGACTTTCCATAAGCAAACCCTAAATAGATTTAGTTAATATTTAAAAATTAGTTTGGAAAACAAGATTTGATATGATTTCTTTTTTCACAAAACTGTTTCCTTCTACTTCCTCTAGATAATTCAAACCTTCTTCCTTTTTACTTCTTATACCAATTACCATCAACTTTGCTATATTTGGTGATTTTGCCTATGAAAAAAGTTATTTTCCCAGCTTCTAAGTATAGCAATATTTTTGATAATTAGTATTATTTATTACTTATTACTTCTTTTTAACCTGAGCATTTTAAGCTAACTAAGTAGGTAGGCGGGAAAATTTATAACTATGTAACGAAAAGTTAAATCTAAGTTCTAGAGTTAAATTTAATACGCTCTGTACTGTACTCTCCTCTTTTTCCCCTAGCTCTCACCCCATTCATAACCG
>NZ_JAYKGW010000018.1:0-99213 GCF_035285525.1 Okeania sp.
GTGCCATACCCAATTGTACCAACTTCCCACCCATAGATTGGATCGGGATATGCTTGGGCTCGGCCATCAGAAAGTTCATCGTGATAACCCTCAAATTCCTTGATTAAATCAAGACCACATTGAGGAACTGAATTTTTTACACCCATAATTTTACTTAAATTTCCAGAATAAAACTCAAAGGACTTACACATAAACCAGTAAATGTTCTGGTTGAACAATAACCAGGGTAATAAACCCAGTTTCTTGTTGAGATGTGTAAGTCCTGATTGATACTAACTAAAGTGTCATAACCTAACAATCAAGTAAGACAGATATGACTTACACGGGAGGAACCCAGTTTCTAGGATAAATCGTTGTTTTAAGCAGTAATAATCTACCCTCGTACCGGGTTTCTGTGGGTTCATCTGCGTAAGTCCTGACAGAATTAGAGACTGCTTCATAAAACCGATATAAAACGTCATAATATGACATTTTACTGTTTACTTCCTGCTTTCACCGGAACTGTCCGCAGCACTCCATCCACAGGCATTAACGGTCAAGCTGACTGCATTTCTTAAATTTACAGGACTTACGCAAAGGTATTATATATAGAGTCAAAAAACTATTGTATAATAGTTTTAAGCACCATATCTAGGTTTGCTGCGTAAGTCCTGATTTATTAAGACAAATATTTATAGCAATGAGGGCTGGCATATTTACAAATTGCTAGAGTGGGAAAATAGCTGAAAGTCTTATATTATGACCAATTTAGTCCCCCTATTGCCTGCGCACAGTGCTATAAGTCTTCAAGAAAAAAGTATCAATATAACTGATTTAACCATTGATCTACATCAATTCCTAATTTTTTACCAAATTGTAATAATTTACGAATTTGAGGTAGTTCCCAAGTAGTTTTTCCAAAGTTTTCTCCTACTGTATTGGGTTTGATTTGAGTATTATTTATTCGTTGAATATAACCCAAACAAAGAGGTACAATTTGACTTTCCAAAGATTGGAAATAAATATCCTGAGCGCTAACTAATGATAAACCTAAATTTAATTGATTTCCTATTTCCACAAGTCGCTCTAAACCTTGGATATCTAATTCCAAATTATCGGGTTCATTATCATACAAAATATGCCGGAGCGAGGCAACAATTAATCTTTCCAAAGATTCTTTAACTTCCAGGTTGTGGAACCGACATTGCTGTTGACCAACTTCACTAGCAAGAGCTTCCAACTCTCCCAAATGACTAATATTTAATCTTCCATCACTACTTTCTGCCTCTAAAGTTCGCACGCTTGTCAATAACCGATGACCTAATGCCACTTCAGCAGCCACCTGTAACTCTTGGGGTACAGGTAAATCATCTCTACGGAAAGCCATCATTATGCTGTAATTATCTCGGTACACCTGAGTATACAATTGATCCAAACGATTGAGAGTTTCTTGACTCAATAAAGTCATTATCCGTTGACGCTCCTCTGCAAACAAATCTCCCAAACCAAATGAAGATTTTCCGAATAGTTCAGCCATACTCATAATTACATGAGCAACCCTGCCTTCTTCTAAAGCATCAAATAGGTTTTCTTTGATTTCCGTATAAACCCGACGACCAGTAAATGGTCGAACACAGCAATGGAAATCCCATCCTCCTAAATGCAGTACCGCAAACACAAATTCTTTGGATTCCAGAGTAATTTCTGAAGTTAATTGCAGTTGACCTACTGCTAAACTCAGATTACCCATTCGTCGCATTTGATAATCATTTTGTTTAGTGTTGTAGCAGTAAACTCGTTGTTCGCGAGTATAAGTAGTAAATAAGGAATTGATCGCGTAGTGAGCTGCTACTTGTTCCAAAGTAATTTGAGCGGTAGCAACTAACTGTCGATAAACTTCATCACCTGTTTTGAACAAGTCTACATTACTTTCAGCGAAAGCAAGTTGAGAGATAAACTCTTTCTCTAACTGTACTCCAGCCACATCACCTGCTAATTCTATGGCTCTGGAAGCATAACGCAAAATTTGAGTACCTTCTGGTCGAGATAGTTCATCAAAAAACCAACCGCAACTGGTAAACATTAACAGAGAATGTCTTTGCATTTCTAATAAACGCAAAGCGTCTACTTTTTCGGCTTCTGTCAGATAGTGGTTTTGATGCCGAGAAATGAAATTCTTAATGTTCTCAAGAGAACGATCAAGAATTACTTGAACGTATTCATCTCGTGCTGCCCAAACATCCTTGAAGAAATGACGACCAAAGTCTTCGTAAATGTCAACAAATTGATCTCGCAACCAATTAAGTGAATCTCTTAATGGTCGGCGCCATCTCTGATGCCAGGTGCCACCACCACCGCAACCACAATCATCTTGCCAACGGTCAACCCCATGACAACAACTCCATGCGGTAACTGGTTTTAATGCAACTTCCCAAGTTGGAGGATGAATACTGAGATAATGAGCAAAGTTAGTTACTGTCCAATTTCGCTGAGAAAATTCTCCTAAGAAAGCGAAAGCCAGACATTTTTCTGTACCACCTTTGTGATGACCAAATGTTTCACCATCAGTAGCAATAGCAATTAACTGGGAGGGTCGTTGGTCGCCCCGTATAGCCAGGCCAATGCGTCCAGCTAAATTATGAGAACTATTGAGGACATCATTAAAGCCCATATCTCTTGATATCGGACCGTCATAGAAAAAGATGTCAATGTATGGAGTTTCTGTGGAGTCATCAGTGTTGTTACTGCGCAGGAAACAACGATAAGGACGAGTAGGATCGATTTGGCTACCACCTACTTCGATCCATTCTGGATTTGGGTTGTCTGAGGTAGGGAATGGACGAGAACGTTGTGCTTGGGAAGGAGCTAAAACAATGAAACGGATCCCTTCTGCGACTAATGCTTCTAGGGTAGGATAGTCTACAGCGGTTTCTGCTAGCCACATTCCTTCGGGGTCGCGACCAAACCGAGAGCGGAAGTCTTCTTTCCCCCAACGAATTTGAGTATATTTATCTCGTTCGTTAGCAAGTGGTAAGATAATGTGGTTGTATGCTTGAGCGATCGCGTTACCATGTCCATCTAGTCGTTGACAACTTTTCCGATCTGCTTCAATAATTTTTTGATAGACTTCCATATCATTACGTTCCAACCAACTCATTAAGGTTGGACCGATATTGAAGCTCAGATATTCATAGTTATTTGTGATCCCCACTAATTCTCCTCTGTCATTGAGGACGCGAGCAAAAGCATTAGGGCGATAACATTCGTGTAAAATGCGCTCATTCCAGTCATGGCAAGGAGCTGCACTAGGTTGACGTTCAATGGCGTCTAGATAAGGATTTTCTCTGGGGGGTTGATAAAAGTGACCGTGAATGGTGACATAAACACCACTAGCAGTATGTACAGGTGCTATTGAAGTTGTTTGATTATCAGAAATAACTGATAATGATACTTCTAGTTCTAGGTCATTAGTTTGATTGATTTTTTTGTCAGATGAGGAAACCATGCGATCGCTTTCTCCGTTTAGTTTTTCTTGATTACAGGACTTACATATAAACACTATTGGTAGTGCATTGTTTCATTGAAAATGGTGTATGGGGTAGGGGCGGGTTTTCGCAAGAATTTTGATGCTTATCTAAAATTTATATAAACCCGCCCTTATGCCCTAATACACACTGATTAGATGAAACAGTCCAGTAAATGGTGCATGAGGTAGGGGCGGGTTTTCGCAATAATTTTGATGCTTATCTAAGATTTATATAAACCCGCCCTTATACACACTTATTAGATGAAACAGTCCAGTAAATAGTGCATGAGGTAGGGGCGGGTTTGAGCAATAATTTTGATGCTTATCTTAAGATTTATATAAACCCGCCCTTATACACACTTATTATTTGATGCTTATCTAAGATTTATATAAACCTGCCCTAATGCACACTTAGTTAGATGAAACAGTCCAGTCAATGGTGCATAAGGTAGGGCCGGGTTTTCGCAAGAATTTTGATGCTTATCTAAGATTTATATAAACCCGCTCTCATGCACACTTATTAGATGAAACAGTCCAGTAAATGGTGTATGGGGTAGGGGCGGGTTTTCGCAAGAATTTTGATGCTTATCATAAGATTTATATAAACCCGCCCTCATGCACACTTATTAGATTAGATGAAATAGTTCAGTAAATGGTGCATAAGTTAGAGCCGGGTTTTCGCAAGAATTTTGATGCTTATCTAAGATTTATATAAACCCGCTCTCATGCACACTTATTAGATGAAACAGTCCAGTAGGGTGTGTTGGTGCGTTAGCACCAACACACCTTATGTAGTGCCTTTCTTTGCCTAAGTTCTATTAATGAGACAAGTTATAGCAATCCTAAATAGGTTGTAAGATTTTATTGTAGGGGTTTGGTCTCCTTTCCCCAAGCGTTAAGGGATTTGGAAACCAAACCCCTACACTTTTTTCTTACAAATCATTTCTTATGGCTATAATTGCTTTACAGTTTGTCAACCTTAATTATGATGAAACTCCAAGATTGAGAATTTTTTTTCCAGGACTTATGCAGAAACCGGGTTTCTCAAGGAAATTTCGTCGTTTTCACAACAATATCACGGGAATAAACTCGGTTTCTTGGTTGGTTTGTGTAAGTCCTGTTAAACTTTAAAATTTAATGTTTAGTTCTAAATTTTGCTTCTTTTTTCTTTAGATCATGACTTACGCAAAGGCACTACATAAGGAGTATTGGTGCGTTACGCTATCGCTTTATATGTCGCGTAGCGAAACGCACCCTACTGGACTGACACACCTTAAATGGTGCGTTACTTTTTGGTTATGGGTAGACAAGGTGGACAAGGAAGACAAGGTGGTAAGGAAGAAAAAATCTAATGCACTATTTTAGCTGTGTCAGTCCACTACTAATAGCGTTCATGGCTTTAGTCCTATAGATTTCAATTACGTTTCTTGCTTTTGCCAATTAATTATTGCAGAGCAATACAAGGCAAATTATATGTAAGCATTCAGTAGTCAGCCATCAGCTTTATTAACTTTAAAAGAGGAAAAAGCAATAAGCCAGATTTCCCAGAATTATAAATTATTGTTCATTTAATAGATAATTACGTTTTTTGTTAAAAAGCTGAATGGGAGTGCATTCCTTAGAAATAGCTGTTGACGAAGCATTCAGCAGGAAATGCTTACAATTATATATTAGATAACCTCGATCGGTTAACCAAGCTTTAGTGTTTCAACAACTACCTTAAAAATATAATATTTCCTTCTGAATTGCCTTGATTGTAGTAGGTTAATTATAGCTAATTTTATAGTGTTGAAAACTTACTTAGAGAGTTCAATAAAATTTAATAACTACGGCTCGACTCCCATCATAAAGCCTATACTAACTTAAAAGCAAGACTGTAGTGATAAAACTTAACTTTACTTATGATTTCTCTGTAAATTAGTAACATTGTGTAAGCATTCAGCAGGAAATGCTTACAACAGTATTAAATCGAGCAATTTTATTTAATTTATGTCTAAAATATTATGTCTTTTTGGCAATAGGTAAGTCGGCAATGGGCAATCGGTAAGAGTTTTGGAATTTATTTCTAGTTTTTGAATTGTTAAAACCTATTGAGGATTGCTATATTAAAGATGCTTAATAATTAATAATTAATAACTGATAACTGATAACTGTAAAATATGAACGGTCTCACAGAAAGCGAGGTAATAGCTCGTCGTGCTGCTGGCTTAGGAAATAATATCAAATTAGATACAAGTCGCTCCTATAGGCAAATATTAAGAGAAAACTTATTTACTTTTATCAATATTGTTTTCCTCAGTATTAGTTTGGTTTTAATTTCTCTTTCTCGTTATGGCGATGCTTTTCTTGTGATCGTAGTTATTTTAGGTGGCGTTATAGTCAACGTTTGTCAAGAAATATATGCTCAACAAAAATTAGATCAAATTGCTCTCTTAACTAAACCATTAGCTACCGTTATTCGAGAAAACAAACAACAAAACATTGATCCCAGTGAGATCGTTGTCGGAGATATATTAGTAGTCCAGACCGGGGATCAAATAGTAGTCGATGGACAAGTGGTAGGAAAAGGCCAAATAGAAGTAGACGAATCACTCCTAACGGGGGAATCCGATCTAATTTCTAAAGAAGCAGGCCAACCAGTTTATTCTGGTAGTTTTTGTGTTAGTGGCAATGCTTACTATGAAGCCCAAAAAGTCGGACCCGAAAGTTTGGCCTACCAAATAACAGTAAGTGCCAGAGCATTTCGCCAAATTTACACCCCTCTCCAACAAGAAATTAACTTGCTCATCAGAGTCTTTTTACTCTTGTCTTGCTTTCTCTGGATACTAATTACTATTAACTGGTACTTGGGATTTTATACATTTGCTAATACCGTTCAGTATGCGGCAGTAATTGCTGGCCTAGTACCAAGTGGGCTTTATTTGGCCATCACTCTGGCTTATGCTTTGGGGGCTGTCAAAATGGTGGGGCAAGAAGTCCTAATTCAGCAGGCCAATGCTGTGGAATCATTGAGTAATGTGGATATTTTATGCTTGGACAAAACTGGAACGTTAACGGCTAATCGTATTACTTTACAAGATATTTATCCCATTGGACTTGATAAAACCCAGTTGGAAAATACATTAGGTGATTATGTAGCTAGTACCACTGTCAAAAATAAAACTATTGAAGCTCTAGCAGAGGTCTTTTCTGGAAATCAACGTTCTCTAATTTTGGAAATTCCTTTTACTTCATCTCGCAAATGGAGTGGTATGAGCTTTAGTCAGGAGGAAAATTTACCATCTGGAACATACATTCTTGGCGCTCCAGAAATATTAGCGGAAGTAACATCTCTGAGTAAACAAGTTAGTCAGCAAATTCAAGAATTAGCCAAACAAGGATTACGAGTGCTTTTATTTGCTCATAATCCTAACATTAATAGCTTAAACCAGAATTTAAAACAACCAAAATTACCTAAAGAACTTTTTCCCCTGGGAATTATTAGCTTTCAACATGAACTTAGACCAGAAGCTCGCGAAACCATCCAGGGTTTCTCGGAAGCAGGAATAGAGATCAAAATAATTTCTGGAGATAATCCTCAGACTGTAGCTACTTTAGCCTTACAAGTGGGACTTGCTTCAGATATTGAAGTTATTTCTGGTCCGGAACTGGCTAAACTAGATGAACCTCAGTTTATTCAAGCAGCAATATCTAAGACAATTTTTGGTCGTGTTACTCCCGATCAAAAAGCTAAACTGATCCGTAGTTTTAGGGAGCAAGGTCATTATGTGGCAATGATTGGAGATGGAGTTAATGATGTTCTATCTCTAAAAGAAGCTAATTTGGCGATCGCTATGGCAGGAGGTAGTAAGGCAACTCGTAGTGTAGCAGATATTGTTTTACTGAAAAATTCTTTTGGCTCCTTACCCCATGCTTTTTTGGAAGGACAACGGATTCGGAATGGTATACAAGATGTATTGAAATTATTTATGATTAGGGTATTTTGTGTTAGTATTCTAATTTTTGCTACAGGATTTGTGGGTGGTACTTTCCCTCTATTAAATAAACACAGTGCCGTTGTTACTCTTGTATCTGTAGGGTTTCCTAGTTTTTTTATTCCGCTATGGGCAAAACCAGGAGTATTACCTCGTCGTAGTTTAGTCCGAGCTTTACTGCACTTTACTTTACCTGCTACTTTAACTCTAACTCTTGTAGCTTTAGGCATTTATCTCACATATTTGGCAATACAAATAATGCCATCATTTTTAGGTAATCAATTACTTGAGAGTAGTCTAACTATTAATCTGAGCAATGACGAGCTTTCTATCCCTCGTAGTGCCCTTGTTACAATTATGATTTTCTGTGGTCTTTTATTAGTGCCTTTTCTGAAGCCCCCAACCAAAACTTGGGTGGGTGGAGAAAATTACAGTGGTGATTGGCGGTACACTTTAGTTGCCTTAGCTTTACTAGGAATTTATATAGTTATTTTGGCTGTTCCCCCTCTACGTCAATTTTTTGAACTATCTCTTCTCAGTACCCATGATTATGTTGTGATTATTTGGGTGGCTTTAGTTTGGTGTTTATTCTTACGTTATATGTGGCGAGCCAAACTTTTAGATAAATTTTTAGGCGTGGATTTAGCTTAAGGGAGTAGGGAGTGGGGGAGTGGGGGAGTAGGGGAGTAGGGGAGTGGGGGAATCTGGAATTTAAGATGAAACAGTCTAGTAGTGGACTGACATATCTAAGTTTTGTGTATGGGGTAGGGGCGGGTTTCTGAAGAGATTTTCATGGTTACTCTAAGATTTACATAAACCCGCCCCTGGAACATAAGCTTTACCCAGATATTTCTTAATATAAAACTTGGGCATTACAGATTTTTAGGTGTCGATCTAGCTTAAGGGAGTAGGGAGTAGGGAAGTATGGGAGTAGGGAGTAGGGAGTAGGGGAGTGGGGGAGTGGGGGAGTGGGGAAGAAAGACTTTTGTTGGGTTGAGGCACGAAACCCAACCTACGGGGAATGTGGGATTTAAGATGAAATAGTCCAGTAGTGAACTAACATATCTAATTTTGTGCATGGGGTAGGGGCGGGTTTCTGAGGATATTTTCATGGTTACTCTAAGATTTACACCCGCCCCCACTATGCTTTACCCACATATTTATTAATATAAAACTTGGGCATTATTAACAAGTTATGAAGTCTTAGTTCGGCTTTTACGGGAGAAAAATGTTATGAAAAAACACATTTTTTGGCGATCGCTTAAACTTGTTTTACTGAGGCCGTGTCATCAATTAAATAAGTTGACAACAAGGCTACTCTCTGTTATGTAAAAATGGCGATCGCGGTTGGGTAGGTTTAGATAGAGCGAGCGCATAGCTGAAATTGTGCGGTCTGTAGGGGCGGGTTTCTCAGTTAAATGAACGATTTTCAAAAGTCGAGTTAGATAAACCCGCCCCCCCAATGATGTAATGAACAGTTTTAACTTTGTCAGTCCACTACTTTTGTTGATAAAGCTTCTAACATCTAATTGATGACACACCCTAGCTACTATGATATTTTCTCCTTTCTCCCCTACTCCCTTCTCCCCCTCTCCCCACAAGCTTTTCAGGAGTTATAGGTAAGGGATAGCTCTGGAACGGTGACTTATATTTCAAAACTTTAAGAGCTATAATCATTTCCTAATCATACTTTCAGTATACTGTCAAATTCTAAATTCTAAATTCTAAATTCTAAATTTGTACTTTCCAGTCGATAACTTTTCCAGGTTAAAATTAACAAAATTATAGAAAATAATACAGCAAAGAAAACTCTAAACATGACTACAGTTCACGCTTACGCAGCCACAAAAAATGGTAGAACTCTCGAACCCTTCGAGTATGAACTAAGTCCCATTGAAGGACAAGATGTTGATATTGCCGTAGAACATTGTGGCATTTGTCACAGTGACTTAAGTATGATGGAAAATTCTTGGGGAATGACTCAATATCCCATTGTACCCGGTCACGAAGTAGTTGGTACAGTTTCCGCAATTGGAAAAGATGTCACCCACGTCAAAGTAGGCGATCGCGTCGGTTTAGGTTGGCACTCCGGCTATTGTATGGCCTGTTCAGAATGTTTAGGTGGTAATCATAACCTTTGTACTACTGCATCTGCAACCATTATTGGTAGACATGGAGGTTTTGCCGATCTTGTGAGGGCCAGAGGAGTAAGTGTCATTAAATTGCCCAAAGACCTTGACTTTCCTTCTGCTGGTCCACTCCTTTGTGGTGGTATTACAGTATTTAATCCCCTAGTCCAATTTAATATTTCACCCACAGCAAGTGTTGGTGTCATTGGTATTGGTGGTTTAGGACATATAGCTCTCCAATTCTTGAGTGCCTGGGGTTGTCAAGTTACAGCTTTTAGCTCTAGTCCCTCAAAAACTGAAGAAGCACTAAAATTAGGGGCGCATGATACACTCAATTCACGAGACCCTGAAGCGTTAAAAGCTAGTGCAGGTCGTTTTGACTTAATACTATCGACAGTAAATGTTAAGTTAGATTGGAATGCCTATGTCCAGACCCTTAAACCCAAAGGTCGTCTCCATCTTTTAGGAGTTGTTACTGAACCACTTGATTTAAGTTTGGTTCCCATGTTATTTGGCCAGCTTTCTGTATCATCTTCTCCAGTTGGTAGTCCAGAAACAATTACCCAAATGTTAGAATTTGCTGCTCTTCATCAGATTAAGCCCATCACAGAACATTTTCCCATGAGTAAGGTCAATGAAGCAATGGAACATTTACATGGCGGTAAAGCACGATATCGAATAGTTTTGGATCGTGAATAAATAGACATTTTCTCAAAAGAGGAAGCTCAGGAGTAGGGAAGAATAATTGATTATTTCTTAATAATTGATTTGATCTAAACCTTGGTTTTAGAGCTATGCTTTGCTTATTGCTTTTGTCTAATTTATGATTTACTGAACTTGAAACTTTTACTAATTTACTCATGCTAAATACACAAACAATCATTTCAATTTTATTAGTATTTGTGCCTATCTCCATCGCAGCTAATGTTATGGAATTAGGTTCATCAGCTATCTTTATTACATCTGCTATAGCAATTATTCCCTTAGCAAGTTGGATGGGTACAGCAACTGAAGAAATTGCGGTTGTTCTTGGTCCTAACTTAGGTGGTTTATTGAATGCTACATTTGGCAACGCTACAGAATTAATTATCGGTATTATTGCTTTAAATGCTGGATTAGTAAGCGTAGTTAAAGCAAGTATTACTGGTTCTATAATTGGTAACTTATTGTTAGTAATGGGTCTATCAATGTTTTTAGGTGGGTTACGTTTCAAAGAACAAACATTTCAGTCTGTAGTAGCTCGTTTAAATGCTTCAGCAATGAATTTAGCTGTTATTGCTATTTTAGTACCAACAGCAGTAGATGCTACTTCTCAGGGTATCGGTGAAAATACAATGCAAAATTTATCTGGTGCAGTAGCAGTAGTATTAATTACTGTTTATATACTCACCTTATTATTTTCCATGAAAACTCACTCTTATTTATATGAAGTTGGTTTGGCAGAAAATGAATCTGATGAATTAAATGCTGACAGTGAATCAGAAAAAGAGTCTGAACATAAACCTAATTTGTTACTGTGGATTTCAGTATTATTAGTCGCAACTTTAGTAGTAGCATTTGAATCAGAATTACTGGTTGATTCTTTAGAAGAAGCTACTGCTACTCTAGGATTAACAAGTTTATTTACTGGTGTGATTATAGTTCCAATTATTGGTAATGCTGCTGAACACGCTACAGCAGTAACTGTTGCTATGAAAAATAAAATGGATTTATCTGTTTCTGTGGCAGTAGGTTCTAGTTTACAAATTGCTTTATTTGTTGCTCCTGTATTAATTTTGGCTGGTATAGTATTAGGTCAACCTATGGATTTGAATTTTAATCCTTTTGAATTAATAGCAGTAGTAGTAGCGGTATTAATTGCTAATTCTGTCAGTTCGGATGGTCGTTCTGATTGGTTGGAAGGAGCTTTATTGTTAGCAGCTTATGCTGTTTTAGGATTAGCCTTTTATTTCCATCCCGTAATTGAAGGATTGAGTTAGATTATTCTAGTCTACATTATTCAGGATAAAATGTAGTATCAAGCTAGAAGTTAGAATCCAGAAGTCAGAAAAAATGGAAATCAGAGAAGAGATAGTCAGGCATTTTATCCTTTTTAGGGGACTTCCAGGTAAGAAATATTCCATTAGTTATTGAAGATAGGGAGAGTAGTAGAGATGTTGCATACAACTTCCCCATAGGGATTATATAGCAACTAGGTAACGATGAAACAGAAAATTGGGATAATTTATATTTTGCTATTCCCTAGGGTGTGTCATCAATTAAATAAGTTGACAAAAAAACTGTTTTCTGTTAAAGGGAAATAGCGATCGCCATTTCTTAGGTTTAGATACAGCGAGGGCACACCTGAAATTCTGGGGTCGGTAGGGGCGGGTTTCTCAGTTAAATGAACGATTTTTCATAGTGAGTGAGATCAACCCGCCCCCCAATGATGGAATACACAGTTTTAGCTTTGTCAGTCCACTACTTTTATTGATAAAGCTTCTAAGGTTTAATTGATGAAACACCCTAGGTGGGTGGTAAGAAATTACCGAATTTTCGCTTGATCAGGCTCAAAGATTGAGGATTATAGCACATAGTTGGGCAGTTGGCAAGGAATAATTTTTCCGATTTATCGGGAACCGTGTACCTTCTGTACAACTCCCTGAAACTATTGACTAGGTAGGGACCTGCCATGGCAGGTCCCTACCTAGTTTTTTTATTAGTCTAAAGAATATAATCTGAATCTACGGGTGCGGCAGGATTCGAACCTGCGACTCGCGACTTAGAAGGTCGCTACTCTATCCAACTGAGTTACGCACCCAATTATTAACAATGCAAGAAGTAATAGTGTTTCTTTACTACTATACTATAGTTAACCTCTAAATAAGTACTCAATTATTTAGATTAGATTAATAAAGTCAAACTCTAAAATCTAATATTAGCCAATTTCCTCAAATGCCTTAACAATGTAATTTTAACACAAGTTTTGGTTGTATTACCTCAAATAAGGTATCAGAATTTAGTAAAAAGCTAAATATGCAAGGAATTTGTCTTTAGTAAAAGGATACATACAAAATGAGCTGGACATTCTAACCTACTAAAAAATATAGATAAGGGGTAAGTTGTCCATTCTGCAAAACTATTAACATTATCGAACCAAAGACTCTTAATTATAAGCAAATGGTTAAGTATTAACCAGTATTAATACTTTATTATGTAATTTGGTCAACAGTTCAGATAAACTCAATCTATCTAGCTTTAAAATATGTTTCCCCAAAAAAATGCCTATTAAACTGTTTCATCTGAAAACGATCCAATAAAAAAATTGGTACTAAATTGCTTCATTATAATTCATAATGATAATTATAATGCACTATTTTAACTAAAAAGGTCTACTATAGTAATCAGGAAGCAGATGTGAGAATTTGTTTGAAACAGAAGCTCTAATATGATAATAATACCATAAGCATTCAGCAGTCAGCTATTAGCTAGCCTTTTGCAGAGGAACTTCCTAATTCAGCTATGAGTTATTATCTAAATTATCTTGTCAGAAAAAATTAGTAGTCAAAGAGTGACAGAAGAATGAAATATTTCTGTCAGCTAACCTTAGTCTTGGCTTGGTTATTTTAAGAGCTGTTAAGAAAGTTCTGACCCAGGAAGCTAGCTGAATGCTTCATCATACCATTAATACCTTCCTCTCATAAATCATTCCTGATTGGTATATCGTTTTCTTGAAAATAATCCTATATTTAAAATAAATCAATGTTAAAGGGGTTACAATTACACCAAACATACCCCAAGGTGATGATGGGAGTCTAATGAAAGTGTCATGTTTATTCTGAAAAGGCAAGATGTTGAAATTACAAGTATTACACACCCCAAGGGGGAACAAAAGATCCCCATTCTTAATTATCAAGGACAAACTTTTCGCTTAATCAATATCTTTAAGGCAGAGCAAGCTGAAGAAGCGAGAACTTTCTGGCGAGATTTAACAGATAATCGTGGTAAAGCTTGTGTTTTACTAGAGGAACCTGACCGATATAGTGTTTGGGGTAAAATTCGCTTGGAGCAACTTGCTACTGAAGAAGCAAATGAGAATGAAACTGTTACTACAGCTTGTATTCACGGTTGTTTGTTTTTGGTACAAGCAGTTTACTTTGATGTGGAAGATCTATTGGGCAATAGACAGGCCAAGTCATTTCAGAAAGATTTTAGCAAAGTCCTGAAAGAGAAAAACTTTCCTGATATAGATTCTGCCGATGCAATTAAAGCTTTATTGATAGACGATCCTCTGACAAAATTACAACTACCTTCCTGGCGAGAAGTTCACCTTTATACTTTATTACAAGAAGTCCATCGTTTAGGGGAAGAATATTTTGGTAATTCCAATTTTGCTGAAGGCATTGACGAAATCTTAGAACCTATGAATACCCCTGAGAGAAATCAGTTTATAGCTTGGCTAAGTCAATCTCCTGAAGGTAAAAAATGGGCAATGAAATAAGTTTGATTTTAAACAAAATTTAAAATAGCAATCTCCTACTAACTGTATCAATTTTTATAACTGTTGATTTCAACTTAAAACTTCTAAAATTGTTTATGCTTACAACTTTATAGCTCTTCTAGCTAATTTATAATTGGTACTAAAATATTATAAATTTAGTTGATATTTTAACAATTTTAAAGTATTAATTTTCATCCTAATAAAACCCTGAAACTAACACTATTTTTTGACTCGATCAATCTTGATTTTTCTCTATAAAAAAACTATAGATAAATCTGAAAAAAGAACTAAATAGTTTTGAGGAGTAAGGATAAAATATTTAATATAAAGTAACGCTTAATGAGAAGATTCCTATGAGCACCACTTCAGAAAAATCATCATCTGCTACTAAGCCCTTCTTTTCAGCCCAGAATATTGTAATTATCGGTCTTACCTGGGGTGTAGTAGCTTTATTATTTTTTCTACTATTTAGTGTCCCTCTGCCTGGGGAAGAATTACCAGAGTGGTATTCCATTGGCACTTATGTATTTGAACTAGGGGCTTACTTACTAGCTTCTATAGTTTGCTTTAAAAACTGGCAAAGCCCTCAAATGGTCAGTGGTCGTAATGTTTGGATAGGTATTGGTTTAGGATTATTGTTCTACTTTATTGGTGGTGTTTTGTTTGGTTGCTGGGAAGTACTCTGGGAACTAGACCCTGATGTTTCAATGGCAGATATTTTCTATATTATTTCCTACATATTTTTTGGTTGGGGTATGACTTTAGCTGTCACTTCCAAGCGATTAAATTTAGAAGTTTGGCAGTGGGTGGTCTTAGTTATAGTAGCATTGGCAGGAATCGCTTTTGCCATCTTAGTCGCTAATCCTTTTGATATATTTTCTAGCCCAGATGCTAAAACTTTGGCAGAAATAATAGATGTAGGTGAAGAAATAGGAGAGGCATCCGATAGTTTGGCTCCACCTTGGGTTATTACTCTGGATAAGTATTTAGAACCCTATGCTTATGGTGTTAACTTATTTTATATAATTGCAGATGTATTTTTACTAATTATTGCTACGGCTTTACTTCTAGCTTTTTGGGGTGGGCGTTTTTCTCAGTCTTGGCGAATGATTGCTGCTGCTACATTTTCACTATACATAGCTGATATGTATTTTAAGTGGGCAGATTCTTATGCTCAAGCAGAATATGAGAGTGGAGCTTTGTTGGAGGTATTTTTTGTGTTTACTGCTATTCTGTTTGGAATAGGTGCAGCTTTAGAATATGATATCTCAACCCGTTCTCGCCAAAGTAGACGTAGTAGACGTAAGTAGTTCTTCTTAAAACTTTCTTCGACTAGATTATTATTATTAAGAGCTAAGATTATCTACTAAATAATCTTAGTTCTTCAGTTTGGATAGTTTGGACAATTCCAAGGAAGTTGCAATTTAATAAATATCAATGTGTTAGTTAAAGTAGAATAGAATTTAAACTACGATTGGTATATTTTTGGGTCATGTATCAACCTATGAAGTCTAAATTTTTCAAATATAAAGTGCTTTTGAATCAGCAATTAAATAATTGCTATTTTCAAAAAATCATAGCTACAATCACGAACTTCCTAACATTATTGGGAGGGCGGGTTTATTTAACCAACTTTTGAAAATTGTTCATTTAACTGAGAAACCCACACCTACGGACTGAATAATTTTTCATGACATTATTGGGAGGGCGGGTTTATTTAACCAACTGTTGAAAATTGTTCATTTAACTGAGAAACCCACACCTACGGACTGAATAATTTTTCATGGCATTATTGGGAGGGCGGGTTTATTTAACCAACTGTTGAAAATTGTTCATTTAACTGAGAAACCCGCCCCTACCGACACATAAAAAATGGCGATCGCCATTTCCCGAATAACAGATAGTAGCCTTTTTGTCAAGTTATTTAGTTGATGATACGTCCTCAGTTTTCCGTTAATTCTAAAGTATCTTTTCTAAACCATAGATAAGTTTGGTTAAAGATTGGACTTTACGAATAGCCAGCAAAACCCCTGGCATATAACAAGACCTATCTGATGTATCATGCCGTAAAGTGTAAATTTGACCAGGCCCACCAAATATTACTTCTTGATGAGCTATCAATCCTGGTAAACGTACACTATGAATACGAATGCCTTCATCTGCTAAACAACCTCTAGCCCCTTCCATTTTTTCTGTTTCTTCTACAGTAGGAACATTGTAAGTTTTTCCTAATTCTGATAACATTTCGGCTGTTTTAATGGCAGTACCACTGGGAGCATCAGCTTTTTGATTGTGGTGTAATTCAATAATCTCTACATGGTCAAAATGTTGGGAAGCGGCGATCGCTGCTTGTTGGAGCAAAACCATACCAATAGAGAAGTTAGGAATTATTAATGCACCAATACTGGCTTTTTCGGCAAATTCGGCCAAATCTTGAATTTGCTCTGGACTCAAACCTGTTGTTCCTACCACAGGTCTAACTCCATAAGCAATAGCAGAACGGACATTTTCGTAAACGCTATCTGGGTGAGTAAAATCAACCATTACAGCAGGTTGTTTTTCTTGAGCTGCCATGACTAATATTCCTTGTAAGTCATTTAGAATAGGAATTTCTAGGGGGCCACAACCAGCTACATCACCAATATCTTGGCCTACATATTCTGGTTGACGCTCTATTGCCCCAAAAAGAGTCATATCACTAGCATTGGCAACAGCTTTTATTACTTCACGACCCATTTTACCTGCTGCACCACTTACAATTACTGGAATAGAAGTTTGGTTTGTCATTTTCAGTTATCAGTTATCAGTTATTAGTACCTTGAACTTCAACCGGAGGCTTTCAAACCAGTTATCGGTTATCAGTTATCAGTTATCAGTACCTTCGGCTGAAGTTGGAGGCTGGAATATCCGAAATTTAATTTTCCACTAATATTCAAAGAAGACTTTATAATTTTAGATCATTTTTTGATTTCCTTCAGAAACAGGACTAAAGCCATGAACGCTATTAGTAGCGTAACGCACCGACACGCTATATATAGTCCCTTTGGGTAAGTCCTGAGAAAATTAGATGAAGTAAGACAAGAAAGTAAAATTGTCCTTCAATATGCCAAAATAAAAGATTAGTAATTATAATATAAAATCTACTGTGAGTCTAACCGTTCAAGCCAATAATCAGGTAAATACATCTGTTAAGCCAGCCGTTCCCAAAGGTAGGGCTGTTTTTCCTTTCACTGCTATTGTCGGCCAGGAAGAAATGAAACTGGCCTTATTATTAAATGTAATTGACCCCAAAATAGGGGGAGTAATGATTATGGGAGATAGGGGTACGGGTAAATCTACTACTATTCGTGCTTTGGCTGACCTCTTGCCAGAAATTGAAATTGTTGTGGATGACCCTTTTAATAGTGACCCTTATGACCCAGATTTAATGAGTGATTCTGTGCGAGATAGATTGGCACAGGAGGAAGAAATTCCAGTTTTTACTAGAAAGGTCCAAATGGTGGATTTACCATTGGGGGCTACGGAGGATCGGGTCTGCGGTACTATTGACATTGAAAAAGCTTTATCGGAAGGGGTGAAGGCTTTTGAACCGGGGTTACTAGCGAAGGCTAACCGGGGTATTTTATATGTTGATGAGGTGAATCTTTTAGATGACCACTTGGTTGATGTTTTGCTGGATTCGGCGGCCAGTGGTTGGAATACTGTGGAGAGAGAGGGTATTTCTATACGTCATCCGGCTCGTTTTGTGCTAGTGGGTTCGGGAAACCCGGAGGAAGGGGAGTTACGACCTCAGTTGCTGGATAGATTTGGTATGCACGCCGAAATTAGAACTGTAAAAGAGCCTTTATTAAGAGTGGAAATTGTGGAACAACGTTCTGCTTTTGACCAAAATTCTCCAGCATTTTTAGATAAGTATAAGTCACAACAGGAAGAGTTACAAAGTAAGCTTGTAGATGCTCAACAAAAGTTGAAGTTAGTGGAAGTTGACCATGATTTACGAGTGAAAATTTCTCAAGTTTGTTCTGAGTTGGATGTAGATGGTTTACGGGGGGATATTGTTACTAATCGTGCGGCAAAAGCTTTGGCTGCTTTTGAGGGTAATACGGAAGTGAGTGTTGAGGATATTGGTCGTGTTATTGTTATGTGTTTACGACATCGATTAAGAAAGGATCCTTTGGAAAGTATTGATTCTGGTGATAAGGTGAAGAAGGTATTTAATAAGGTTTTTGGATTAGCAGAAGTAGAAGGATAATTTTAGAGCTAATCTTTTTTAATTGTAGTTGAAATTGTTGAGGGAGAAGCATATTGATAAAGGCAGGTTTTGCATAAAAAATTGACTATTTAATAATTATGAAAAACTTGTTTTATGCCTTCTCCTAATTTGATTTAATTATGGATATTTTTTTCCGATAATTAATTCAAAATACTAACTAAATTAAATATTTTAAATAAAGGAATTAGCAGTTACAGCAGTTTTCGTAGTTATGAGGTAAAGCTGTCGCGGGCAAGATGCCTACTAAACTGTTTTATATTAAATGGTGCGTTAGGGAGTCATAATTGATTGGTAGTAGGGGCGGGTTTTACTGTAGGGACGTTGCATGCAACGTCCCTACAACGACGTCCGTACAACGAGTTTTCCAAGTAACCTCAATAAACCCGCCCCTAGTGATATAAACTACCGTCTCAGGGGCGGGTTTATGTAAATTTTAGAGTGAGCATGAAAATTTCCTGAGAAACCCGCCCCTACCCCATGCACTATTTTAGGTGAAACAGTCCACTACAATAATTTTACTATTTAACCTGTACCTTATTTGCCCGAAATATGCTGTAACATTTAGCATAGTCTTGCTGAAAAAGCAGAAATTTACTTGTCAAGACGTGGGGATGACTATTTACTGCTTTTTCTACCGATTTACTATCAAATAAATTAGTTATTTAAGTTGTTTATATAGATAAATTTTAGTCTTTGATTTTTTATTCTATGGAAATGATTAATCTATTAATACTAAACTGGAGTTCTTGAATTGAGTTTTGATAAATCTATGATACAGATAAATTGTTTTTTTGAGTTTTGAAGTACCTACTCAAGATAAAGCAGAGTTTTTAGACAATTGGAAAAAATTAGAAACTAACTTAAAACTAGCTGGTAGTTTGGTTGATGCTGAATCCTATTTAAAAATTGCTAGTCAAAAAAAAGAACTAACACTTATTAAGCTTTTTAATTGAAACTTCATGGCATTCCGGGAAATATTTTATTGATGTTATGCAAACAAAAGAATTCCAGTTTTTTGTGAAAAAGTGGAATATTAAAGACGCATCGTTTACCAGTTATCTACTTATGAACAAAAATTATTTTGTTCAGAAACAAATCAGAATTTCAAATAATTTATTCATTGTAATATTTTTCTTGATTCCAGTTATTATTGCTGGGATTATTCTTGATTCGAGATAAATAAATTTCAACAAATTATGAAGTAGGTAAAATGCGAGGATTGTTACTTTTTATATTTGCAGCAGTCTCTATCTGGGACTTTGTAACCAGTCTTTTAGGTGTAATTGGTATCTTTGGAGTAACTGATTAGAAACAAGAAGATATTCCTATCTATATAACTACTCTTATTAGTAGTGCTTTGATTTTGGGTTTGAGTATCAATACAGAAGAAATTTGGTCAAAATCTGCAAATAATAAATACAAAGTTTTAATGCCATTTCACATAATTGCCGTATTTTTTGATGCTTATACATATTTTTTAGGAACTGCACAAAATTTTTTATTAAAGGATAGTCGCACAGCTTTTATAACTATAGGTTTTGGAGAAGTTTGGGAAAGAACAACTTTTGAACAGAGAAAATTATTTTTTATTTGTAACAGCATTAGTCACAATGAGTCCTATTGCATTCTCAAAATTCAGACATTAAAAATTATTGATACTAAATTAAAAAAATAGTTATAGTCGAAATATCTACAAAACCTACAATGGTGCATCTCGTATCTGCAAAAATACTTTTTTTCTATTTCCTATTCTCTTTTCCCTTTTCTCTTAATACTGTTTTATAAAAACAGGATTTATCTAAGGTTAAAATTTTTATTATATTCTGACAGAAAAATTGCCTTTAAAGCTTCCTCTTTCAAGAGGATGAAAAATTAACTTTAGTATTTCAAGCAAGCATACTTCAGCCAGAGGTGCTGATAAATGAAATTGCCTAAGTCGTCAATTTACAAATATTGAGATGCACCGTTTTATGATTTTTTTCACTTAAGTTAAATTATCAATTTAATGATGATGAATAACTGGCAACCAGGTACTTTGTTAAATAACCGCAGATATAGTATAGAAAAAATTTTAGGACAAGGAGGCTTCGGGATTACCTATTTAGCACGAGAAAATTATACTAAGAAAAAAGTAGTTATTAAAACCTTAAATTATCAAGTACAAAAATTACCTAATTTTGATTATTTTCAAGACAAATTTAGAGAGGAAGCTGAACAACTGAAAAGATGCCAACATAAGAATATCGTAAAATTTTATAATTCTTTTCAAGAAAGTAAACTCTATTGTATTGTTATGGAATATATCGAGGGAGATAACTTACTTGTTGTTATTAATAAACAAGGAACATTACCAGAACAAAAAGCCCTTAATTATATTCGACAAATTGCTAATGCACTGACAGTTGTTCACAATCCAAATATTCTGCATCGGAATATAAAACCAGAAAACATAATATTACGCAGAAATAAAGAAGAAGTAATTTTAATTGACTTTGGTATTGCCCGTGAATTTATTCCCAATCAAACCAATAGCTTCACCCAATTTTATACACCCGGTTATGCACCTATAGAACAATATACACGCAAACATAAACCAGGACAATATACGGATATTTATGCTCTAGCAGCTACACTTTATTTCCTATTAACTAAATCTCCATTACCTAACTCTATAGAGAGATATCATCATCAATTAGCAATACATAAAACCCCATTGCCAAAAAAAGCTCGTTTCGTATTAAAATTGTCTTTTAAACTGACAGAAAAAAGCTAGATATGACCTATTAGTAGAACCCAAATAAATTAATAAAAAAATTAGCGATCGCCTCAATTATGCCATTATTAAAGGAATGGAAATTCAACCTGAAGACCGTCCTCAAACTGTCCAAGAATGGTTGAGATTACTTCAAGTAAAACCTCAGAACATTATGTCTAAAATGTCTCAGGTTTCTCAAAGAATTATGTCTCAAATGGCTACCTTAAAGATTCCAGGTGTACAACCTATTTATCAAAAATATATTTCTCAAAATTATGTCAAAAGTTTTTATACAGGAGAAGCTAATGGATTATTGATGGGAATAGGTGTGTTTATATTTGTTGTTATAATTTATATCTTTTCTCCCAAGCTACATTTTTCGATAAATTCTTCACCTTCAATAGATAAAGAAATAGATTATACAGCTTTGGAAAATTTATTGTCATCCGATAAATTTGAAGAAGCAGACGAAGAAACACTAAAAATATTACTTTCATTAGTAGGGCGAGAAAACAACTATTGGCTTGATTTAGAACATATCGAAAATATCCCTTGTCAAGACTTAGATAAAATTAATCAATTGTGGATTTACTATAGTAACGGCAAATTTGGATTTAGCATTCAAAAAGAGATTTGGATATAATTAGGAGGTGAACTAGAAATTTATGATGTGGCGATCGCTGACTTTTTTATTAAGGAAGTAGGATAGGGCGAGAAAAATAAAAGATATAAAAATATTATATATGAGATTTCAGCCCCTTACGGACATCTTCCTTTTAGAGCTACTACTCATGCTCGGCATTTTAATGTTCCTTATATAGCGGAAAAACTGGAGAAATGTAAGTCTGATAATAGCTTATAATTTTATCTAGTTCCCTAAAACCAACAAATTTACTATAGCCTTTTTCCAAACTATGAGATACACATATCTATCCCCCCTAAATCCCCCCTTCCGAAGGGGGGATAAAAACTGTACCTAAACGACTCAATAATTGCTATATAATTATCAAAAGTGTAAAATTGGAAAAATTAATTCTCGGATTAGACCCAGGTTTAGCAACTTTAGGATTTGGATTAATTAAGTGTATTTATAATGCAAAAACCAAGGAAATAGATTCTACTTCTATGGTTGATTTTGGAGTTATTAAAACTACAAAAAAACAAGAAATGGGAGAACGTCTCGTCACAATATATGAAGATTTGCACACTATTTTGAATACTTTTAAACCAGACTTAGCAGCTATAGAAAAGTTATTCTTTTATCGGATGGGCAATACAATTTTGGTTGCTCAAGCTAGAGGAGTTTTAGTATTAGTATTAGCGCAACATGGGATTCCACTAATTGAGTTTTCACCTCCACAAATTAAGCAAATAATAACAGGTTATGGGAATGCTAATAAATCTGATGTGCAACAAGCAGTTGCTAGAGAATTAGATTTAGACGAAATCCCTAAACCGGACGATGCGGCCGATGCTTTAGCAGTTGCTATAGCAGCAAGTTGGTTGGAATAGATACCACATTACCCACGAAAAAATGTAGTATAGCGCTGCACGCAGGGAACAGGGAACACAGAAGGTGGGAACAGGGAGAATGAATGGCAGATAATATAAGGCTTTTAGCTATTGGACAGCTCCTGCAACTTGTAAAGATTAAGTGCGCACATTGCTATATAGCGCTACGCACTAGGGAATAGGGAACACAGAAGGTGGGAACAGCAGATTATCAAAGGGTTTTAGAATTTAAAAATCTCCTAATTTTTGCTTCGACTGCTATACACAGCGATCGCTCCATTTAAGAAACTATCAAATGAAAGTTCATTTATCTATATAGGGCAAGCGGGCTGGAAATATCAAAGTCTTTATATATAAAGGTTTTAGGCTTTTTAGGTGGTGAAAAAGTACCAAATTTTTGCCCCTTTTAGCTGAAAAAATGAGTATTTTGGTTATATTGGGGCACTCAAGTCCAGGGATAATTTTTCCAAGTACGTCCTCTATAAATCCTGATTCCTCTTGACTTCCCCTCCACGGTCGGGGTTAGGGGTGGGTTTACTCCCTACTCCCTATCGTCACAAAAAGACTTTTGAGGGCAAACCCTAGTTAATTAATAATTAATCAGGACTTACGCAAAGGTACTATATATAGAGTTAAAAAACTATTGTACAATAGTTTTACAGCACTTTTCACTCTCGATGAACCACATCGTCATAAGCAAAATCTTGTAGGGACGTTGCATAACAAAAATGCTAACGTCCCTACTGTGGTTTACTGATATGAAAACTGCTGTAAGCGCTATATCTAGAGTTGCTGCGTAAGTCCTGTTAATGTTCTGTTGCAAAACCAGGAAAGTGTAAAACTCGATCTATAATTATTCCGTAAAATCGGCGATCGCCTGCTTTTCCTAATACTTTTTGAATTTTTTTATTTTGGACAAAATAAGAGTCCATTTTCAATTAATAATTGACGTTCTTCTATTCTTTCTAGGCGGTTAAATTATAAAAGTCGAGCAGTAACTCTCCCTTTAGCTGAAGAGGGAATAATTCTACCATTTTTGATGGAAAAATGGTCTAACCAAATATCCTGACGGGGATGATATAGAGAGGTAATATCTCCAGTATCTGGGTCTATAGAAGTTAAATCAGTGCTCTTATATTGATTGCACAAAGTACAGGATAATGCTAAATTATTTTCCTCTGTTGAACCTCCATGTTTTTCAGCAATAATATGATCTATTTCGTGAGTAGCAAAAGTTAAAAATTCTGGAATTCAACAATATTCACAACACTCATTAGCAGGTTCTCAAACTAATCGTCGTAAGGCAGACAAAATCCTAGTTTTACTCATATTTGATATTTTTTTTGTTTTAATTTAAGGTAAGCTTGAGCTTTAGCAATACGAACTAAATGTTCTAAATATTGATATTGTTCCCACTGTTTTTTGTCTTCATTCATAAGTTCCGAACTCCGATTTTTTTCTAATAAAATATTGATTTGATTTTGCAAATTTTCGGAAGGACGCAGGGCAAGAATTTCTTCAGGAGAGGGTAAAGAAACTAAAAATTCTAAAAGGTTAGCAATTCCTTTTAAACCTGCAGTTGAACTAGCATTTAATTCCCGCATTCCTAGTTCTAAATTTTGGGGTAATTCTTTCTCAAAATAATCAAGGCGTGAAATTAATTCATCTGGAATATTTAGAGTAATTTGTGGCATATATCTATCCTGTTTATTATTTGATATTAAAATGATATAACTATTTGATTTCCTTTTTAATTTTAATTTTTATTTGGGGCGATCGCTACATTTAAGAAACCATAAAATTCAAGTTCTTTTATCTATATAAATTAGACTTATTTATCTGAGAGCAATAAGTATTTATTTTATTTAAACAGATTAATGATCTTGAGTTTTTTTTTAAACTATCAAACCATCTTGTATATCTTCAGAATAAAGAACATTTGCACCTCCAGCTAAAGCACTAGCAAAAATTAAGCTATCCCAAAATGATCAACTATATTGATTGCGTAAGTTTGAAGCAGATTCCAGAATAATTAACTCAAATGTTAAGACCTGACAGCGATTATAAATATATTGAATAATTGTCTTAATTTGACTTTCATTAAATTTAGCTTTTTTAATTAACTTAAGTGAAAGTTTATTGATTACTTGGATACTAATAATAAGATTGGGTTATTCTGTAATAGCAGTAGCAATCTTCCGCTTTCTTTCTCTTTCTATGGCTTCTATCCGTTGGTCATTAAACAAGGGATCAAGCCAAACATTTGTATCAAGAAAATTTAGTTCCATTTTAGTTAACGATTAACTTTCATAAATTTGTTCCCTGGTTAAAAAGCTATCGACTTTAATTGGCTTTAGGGAAACCTAACAATTAATACTCGTGAAATAACACATATTCTAGTCTGGCTTTAATGACAAAAAGTTGGGTTTCTTACCTCAACCCAACCTACTTAATGCAAGAATTTATAGCTTACAGAAACATCAGAAAATTGTCGCACAAAAAGCGAATGAAAAGCCAAAACAATATCAGATTTTCCGCACCTAAATCTAATAGTTGTTGAGCAATTCCTTGCTCAGTAAAATCTTCCTAAATCCATATTTTCCCATCTTTAATATCAACATGAATAAAACAACCATAATCCCATTGTTCATTTTGTCAGCGCTGATTTATTTCCGAATCCAAAATCAGTTGTGTTTCATATTGTGAATCTTGAGTATGATATTGATAGTGTTCTTTCACTATTTGCATGACAATTTCTGGATAATTTAATCGCTCCATAACACAATTACCTCCCAAGTACTATTAACCCCACAATATTGTCCTGAGAATTTGACTAATAAGAAAGATAAATAAAAATGATTTCTACATTATAAATACCTAATCAATATTTCCACTTTATTTACTTAGAATCTGCTGTAATTGTTATCCTCAATACATTATTAATAAATGATTTGTATTAACAAAAGACAATATGAACAAGTCAAAAGTCTTAAAACATTAAGATTAACTTAACAATTTGTATAATTATGAGTTAAAGTAAATAATTGTAAAGAAATATAAGATTTTTGCCTTTCATTTTTAAAACAAACATTTATTGTCCACTTTTTGGATATAAACAAAACATACAATGATAAAACTTTTTTCAAAAAAACTTTTTGTGTCAATTACAGCCATCTTCCTAGCTTTATCAACTTTCGCTCTAGCTCCAAAAGTTGCTCAAGCTTACGACAACCCAGATTTACTTCCAGCAGAGCAAACACCAATTATTGACCTAGCTAGGACTTTCACAGACATTCAAGAAGAATCACTAGCCAAAGACTTAGAACAATTTGAAACAGAAACTGGTTGGAAACTGAGAGTTCTAACTCAATTTGACAGTACCCCAGGTAGAGCAGTTAAAGATTTTTGGGGACTTGATAATAACAGTGTATTGTTAGTAGCGGACTCCCGTGGTGGTAATATTCTTAACTTTAATGTCGGTCGCGCTCTCTATCAATTTTTGCCCCGGACATTTTGGGTAGAGTTGCAAACTCGCTACGGTAATCAATTTTTTGTGCGAGATCAAGGTGAAGACCAATCAATTATTCAATCATTAGAATCTATCAAAATTTGTTTACGTCAAGGTGGTTGTAACGTCGTACCAGGTTTACCACGGGAACAGTGGATTTTAACTTTAATTACATCAGCTATTGGTGGATTAATTTGTGGCTTTGCAGCTCAACCTCGTAAATCAAACCAAGCCTTTTCTTGGCAATGGGCGTTAATATTTTCTCCATTGTGGGGAATTTTATTTATTGCTTTTGGTATTGGTCCAGTAGTATCGAGAACTTCAGATTGGTTGCCATTAACTCGTAATGTTGCAGCTTTTCTGATTGGTGCTTTAGCTGCTTATCTAACTCCATTTCTGAGTCAATCTTCTCCTTCTGAAACTTAAAAAAATAAGCATTCAATCGTCAGCTAGCCTCCTACAGAGGAACTGCGTTAACAGCTATCAACTATGAGTTATTAACTCACTTTCATACTGAAGAAGGAGTTAGTCTCGAAAAAGAATTAAAACTTATGTTTTCGTAGCATTTCGTAGGAAAAAAAAAGGCAACGAACTAACTGTAGTAAATTATTAAATTCAAAAGCTAAAAGCTGAATGCTGACAATAATTTTATCTATCTAAACTGAAAAAAATTAAAAAATAGGAATGTTTGATTAATTCAATTATTCCTATTTTTTATTGTTTGAAGTAGTTTTGTTGCTGAGAGCTAATATCAAATCCGGTACGGTATAATTCGCTCGGAGTAGGGGTTTGGTCTCCAAACCCTTAGAATCTAGGAGTTTTAGCCAATTTGTAGGGGCGGGTTTCATTATTAAGTTAACGAGTATTCACCGATAAATTAGCTAAACCCGCCTTCCATGATATCACGCACTAAACCCGCCTTCCATGATATAGCCAACTGTCCTAGGGGGCGGGTTTATATAAATCTTGGAGTAACCATGAAAATTCTGGCTCAAACCCGCCCCTACGCTTTGCACTATTTTAGGTGAAACAATGCACTACTAATAGCGTCCATGGGTAAGTCCAGTATATGAATACTAACTTATTAAAGAAACTTTTCCTTCATCTAAATCATAATAACCACCCACAACTTTGAGCTTATTTTCCTTTACTAACTGACTAATTAATGGAGAAGAATTTATAATTTTCATTTGTGCAACAACATTAGCTTTCACCGCATTTTCTACAGGGTTTCCAGGTTGATTTTTAGCTGCTTCTACAGCAGGTTTAATTGCTGCAACTATACTACCAATCTGACCAGGAAGAGGTTTTTCAGCCATTGCTGCTTGAACTGCCCCACAATTTTCATGTCCTAATACCATCAATACTTTTGAACCTAATACAAAAGTTCCATATTCTATACTACCAATTTCTTCTGGAGTAGCAATATTTCCTGCTTCTCTAACCACAAATAAATCTCCAAAACCTCGGTCAAAAAGTATCTCCACAGGTACACGAGAATCTGCACAAGAAAGAATAGTAACAAAGGGGTTTTGACCATCAGCAACTTCTGTTACTCTAGCCATACTTACATTGGGATTTGTAAGTTTATTTTGTACAAATCTTTGATTTCCTGCCATTAATACTTCCAAAATTTCATCTGGAGACATTTCTGGAGAAACTTCAATTTTGGCAAGTGTTGTTGGTGTGGCTTTTGCTTGCTCAATATTTTTGGTTTGACAACTAACAGCTAAACTTGTTGCTCCTGCTGCTAAAGCAAATTTGCCATAGTTAAGGATTTTTCTGCGGGAAATTTTACTATTAAAGTTTTCTGAATTTGTATTCATTAGAAGATTAATTTAATTACAGCATAACGACACAATACATGAAAATTTATACTATTAGAAAGTTTTCTTTAGTTATTTTATTTTATTTTAATTTTGTCAGCATTTGTGGAGAAATATTTCTGAAAAGGATAAGACAAAATAGCCAAAAGTTTGTCAGTATTTCTGATATAATATTCACGCAGATCGATACAGAGAAGATTGCCTTCTAAGATGAGAAATTGCCAAATTGTTCCTGTAGTTACGGCTCCATAAATGGACAAATTAATATTTTTTTTCAAGTTAAATTTTTGAGCAGCAATCATTTCTGCCATACACTGGGCTAAACCTCCTTTAATATTTTCATTTTTGGCTTCAACTAATGTAAATACTGGTTGGCATATTTCATAAATTTCTCTGGAAGCTGTTAAGATAAAGTCACAATAACCGTTTAATCCTAACTCAGGATCGATATTAAATTCTGAACCCGAAAAAAAACCTACTTCATTTTGATGAATATGTCGAACTTCCAATAGGGTGGGAGCAATTAAAAGTTCAGAGCGAGCTTTTTCGGTATTGATAGCATTAGCGAGGGGAATATTTCTTTCTAAAATTTGTTGTAGAAATGTGCTGACTTCGATAGGAGGAATATCAGCAAATAAATTTTTTGACTCGTCTACTTTTAAGTTAAAGCGATCGCGCACCTCAGCTATGGTTTTAAATTCACTATAGGGCATTTTCAGTTCCTTGTAATTATAATAAAGTTTCTAGAAATGTCTTTATTGTGTAGGGGTTTCCCTACATTAGCGCCAAAGATTAGCTAAATATTGACAGACATCAAAAAAACCATCCCAAGATACATAAGACTTTTGCCTTTTATCGAAATACTTAAGCTAGGCGATCGCCTGCAAATATAAGGACGCTGCTCAACCCATATTGAAATCTATGACCGAATTTCCTATTGCTATTTTTTCATAGGGTAGGGAGTAGAAAGTAGTTAAGAGTTAAGATTTAGAGATGTTGTATGCAACGTTTCTACCTACTTTTTGTTCCCTAACTCAGATAAAGACACTTTGCAACCAACTGGATAAGGTGAATAATAAGTAGTAGAACGTTTACCAAAAATTGTATAACGATTATCTCTAATCTGTTCATAAAAGCGATCGCCTATCCATTTTGCTCCAGGTAAAGCACGATATGCTGCGACAAAGGCATTTCCTGTAGGTAATAATCTGCCTATTTCTTCTGCTGCATCACTACCTTGCCACCGAGATTCTGGTACATTTTTATTAATTAAAATCATTCCCATTTCACAATCTTCAGCAGTAATACCAAATTGATTTAATGCTTCTAAATCTTGCATCGGAATGTACTCAAATAGTTGACCTTTATCTATATTTTCTAAGACTTGTACTAAAGTTACACATAAATTACAATTCCCATCGTAAATTACAATATAGTTCATATTAAAGCTGTTTCCTCCCAAATATCCTAAACTCTCCACATTTCTAACCAACAAGCACCTCCAAAGTTTCCCGCAACTCATCCACCGTTGTAGTTGCCGTACCAAACTTACGCACCACCACACTAGCAGCCAAATTTCCTATCACCGCTGCTTCCCAAGTGGAAGCACCAGCACCCAAAGCTAAAGTTAAAGCTGCCACTACAGTATCTCCAGCACCAGTGACATCAAAAACATCAGTCCGGTTAAAAGCAGGAATATGCCAACAATAGATACTCTCACCCCCATTTCCAGAAATAGTAAAAGGAGGAGGAGAAAACTCAGAAGGAGCTAGACGGTCAAACAAACTCATACCTTCGTCACCACGAGTAATCAAAATTTGTTGTGCATCCGTTAATTTTAACAGATCGCTCCCAGCGCGATAAAGAGTATCAAAATCAGAAATAGTATATCCCACCGCATGCTCCGCCTCCGGAAGATTAGGAGTAAACAAACTTGCGCCCCTGTAACGTTCCAAATTTTTCTGAGTATCAACAATAATTCTGTGAGAATGAGAAACACTCGCTTCAATAGTAGGTTTAGTCAGAACCCCATCCCCATAATCAGAACAAACCACTGCATCCACCTTACCAACTTGTTGCTGAATCAACTCTGCTAACTGTGATTGTAAATCAACACCAGGCAAATCATCAGACTTGCGATCCACCCTAACTATTTGTTGAGTCACAGACTGGCGAGCATGACCAGAAATTCTAGTTTTAGTCACCGTCGGGCGGTCAGAATCAACTAAAATACCAGTAGTATCAACACCAGCATCATCAAAAATCTGACGCAGCGCCATACCCTGTTCATCCTTTCCCACCAAACCAACAACCCGAACCTTAGCGCCCAACTTAGCAAAATTATAAACGGCATTAGCACCACCCCCTGGTACTCGGTCTGTATTTTCGTGACGCAAAATTAATACAGGTGCTTCACGAGAAATGCGTTCGACTTGACCAGTCATAAATTCATCCAGGGTTAAATCTCCGACCACTAAGACTTTAACTTGAGAAAAACCCTCCAGTAAATTCAGGAGTCGAGGGGTAGAACTTTTGAGTAGAGCGATAAATTCTGAGTCTAATAGCATAATTGAAGGAAGAAGGAAGAAGGAAGAGGGAAGAAGGAAGGAAGCCTAGTAGTAGTGTGACATCAAATCCGGTAGTATCGGTATGATTCATTTCCCGTAGGGGTTGGGTCTCCAATTTTTCGGGAACCGTACCCTCTACAAACTAGGAGTTTTCGCCAATACTTATAGTATAATCTTATTCTCCAAAGCAAGCGTTGATATGACACATCAATAAATAGTAGGGGCCACTTTTAGTGGAAATTTTCATGTTTACCTCAGTGGATTGTTTTACCTAAATAAAATAGTGCATTAGGCATCTCCAGAAAAGAGGTATGGGGGCAATAGGAAGAAGGAATTTTTTGGAGATGTCTATTAGCTTTTTTCTTCACCCCATCACCCCATCACCCCATGACTTCATTTTCTAATCCAACATTTAAGATGAAATTGTCTACCACATTTTTAGGTGTGTTAGTCTAGTAGTTACATACAGCATATTTCGGACAAATGAGATTACAGGATAAATGGTGAAAGTATTGTAGTGCGATTTTTCGGGAACCGTGCATCTTGCCCGTATGGGGGTGTACCTCACCAGCAGCGGAAAGGGCTGTAACACATCTAAAATAGTCCAATAAATAGTAGGGGCGGATTTTTAGTTGAAAGTTCAATGCTCAACCTAAATTTAAGTAAACCCGCCCTAATGCACAAAATTAGCTTTGTCAAAAAAATAATTGAGTCCTGCCACCCCACCTTGATTGCACAGCATTCCCTATGGGAATCGGCGAAACGTTTTTAGAGCTTTGCTCAAATCCCCGTTACAAAAACAACTCCTCACTTCTGACTTCTGACTTCATTAACAGTCTACTACTGGACTACTTTTTCAACTTTTTGACAATAGTCACAACTTGAGCCATTTGTTTTTTCAATCCAGCAATTTCAGCTTCCATTTTCTTAACTTGAGCTTCCAATTCCTGAATTTTACCAGAACCATCTCCCGCTTCTGCTACATTATTTGAAGTATCCTCCGTAGGCCGTTGTTTGGATAACTTAAAGGCTAATTGAATAGCTGCTGTTAATTCTTTTTGCTCAAAAGGCTTCTCTAGAAAAGCAAAATAATGTTTCTCAAAAGGTTCAGGAATTTTTTCTGCTACCTCTTCCTTACGACCAGACATAAGGACTAGAGGAATCTTTTTTAATTGAGGTTGGGATTGAATTTTTTGAAATACCTGCCAACCAGTTACTTTAGGCAGCAGAAAATCCAACATAATTAAGTTAGGACGTTCCTTTACAATAAATTTGAGTCCTTCTTGGCCATCTTTTGCTTCTAGAACATTAAAGTTTCCTTGAGGAAGCATTTCCTTAACTCTAACTCTAATAACTTTACTATCATCAATAACTAAAATTTTGTGTCCTGCCACAGCTTGCCCCTCCAATGATGAGTTAATATTTTCAAATTAATTTTATCTATAATGCTTATAGTTAGGACTTACGCGGAAACTGGGTTTATCAACGAAATTTTTTCATCTCAAGAGAATAATTTAAACTAATACACCCTGTTTCTTGGTTAGTTGGCGTAAGTTCTTATAGTTAGCCATCAGTATAACTAAATCTTGGCTTTAATATTAACCAATATTGATCAATATCCACCGACTCTAAATTAAAGAAACTTACAATTAGTTTTTCATCATATCCTTGCTTTCAGACCTTCTTTAATTTTATAGATAGATAAATATTGCACTTCTGGCATTAATATGTTATTTTACTATGACTTATGATATATGCTCTAGCTATATCTAAGCGAGCTATCTAAATTAACAAGTGATTATAGTGGACTGACCCATCTAAAATGGTACATACAATAACTAGCAATAACTAGGGGTGGGTTATAGTGTAATTTATGATTTTGACCATCAGATGAAATAAATCCACTCCAAAATCCCACCTAATTATTTTAGTTGAAATAGTCCAGTAGATTCACTGTAAAACCTAAAAAAGGTTAAGAGCTTTACCAAAAAATCAAGGTCTAAACCTTCTCCATTTTATGGAGAAAAAGCGGTTTTTATGAAAGGTTCCCAAAGGGTGGGATGTTGAGAAAATGCCCTCTTGCACAGCCACTCCGCAAGTACGGAATATCCAATCGACCAAGAAAAGAAGAAAAATTCCTTTTAGTCAATCCTCTTTGTTTATAATAATAGCTAATTATTAATTGTTAATTGTTAATTATTAATTATTAATTATTGAAAGTATGGATACCCCATAAGCAAAAAACCTAATTTGTGAGGTTTAGTAATCCCTTATTTTCGTAACTTCACAAAGTCTGAAAAATGTCAAGGCTACAAAAAAATAGTCAATCAAAAAAGATGAAATCTCAAATTCAGAGTATGCCAAAGTGGCTGCGACCTTCTTTGGGAAAAGCTAGTGAAATTTCTACTGTCCAGAAAATTATCAAGCAGCGTCAACTTCATACAATCTGTGAAGAAGGTCGGTGCCCAAATAGAGGTGAGTGTTATGCCCAGAAGACTGCTACTTTTTTATTGATGGGTCCTGTTTGTACCAGGTCTTGTGCGTTTTGTCAAGTGGATAAGGGTCACGCTCCAATGCCCTTAGACCCAAAGGAACCAGAAAAAGTAGCTGAAGCTGTAGAAATGTTGGGTTTGGAATATGTGGTACTAACTTCTGTGGCTAGGGATGATTTACCAGATGGTGGTGCTAGTTGGTTTGTCGCGACTATGAGGGCCATTAGAGAGCGGAACTCAAAGGCAAAAATAGAAGTCCTAACTGCTGATTTTTGGGGGGGTAAAGATGGAGTGGGTATTGATATGTCTGTTTCTCTCGCTGAACGGCAAAAAAGACGGATTCAGATTGTAGTAAATGCTGAACCTGCTTGTTATAACCATAATATTGAAACGGTCTCTAGATTGCAAGGCCCGGTTCGCCGTGGAGCCAAATATGAGCGATCGCTGGATGTATTAAGAGTTGTAAAGGAATTAAACCCTAGTATTCCCACTAAGTCTGGTTTAATGTTGGGACATGGAGAAACAGAAACTGAAGTAATAGAAGCAATGGGAGATTTGAGAAAAGTGGGATGCGATCGCCTAACTCTAGGTCAGTATATGCGACCTTCCCTAGCACATTTACCAGTGCAAAAATATTGGACACCAGAAGAGTTTGACCAACTTGGGGCGATCGCTAAACAAATGGGCTTTTCTCATGTTCGTTCAGGTCCCTTAGTTCGTAGTTCTTATCATGCTGGAAATAGGGAGTAGGGAAATAGGGAAATGGGGGAGTAGGGGAGTAGGGGAGTAGGGGAGTAGGGGAGTAATTTTTTTTGCCCAACGATGAGCCGAAAATGGTAAATTTTTGATTTTTCGGGAACCGTGCATGGTTGAGCTGATTTTTCGGGAACCGTAAACCAGGTACTTTTTCCCACATAAAAAGGCTAAAACCTTTATTCTTAAATACTTTCAGGTTTAATCAGCTAGCCCTAATAATGAATAATTAATTATTCATTATTCATTATTAAACCTATCCACAAGACATACATTGCCATTCATCTTTTAACAAAGACAATAACTTTTCGTCTCCTCTTGCCTTAGCTAATAAATATTGGCGTTCCAAAATATTACACAAATTTATCTTGTCAACCTGAGCTGTATTATTTTTGGCTTCAACGTGCTGTTGTATCGCTGCTTGAACAATCAAAGTATTTTGTCCTTCCTTGCTTAAAGGTTCCTTCATACTACAAACCGTCTTTTGAGGAGGATGTCCATGTCTGGGTATATGTCTAGGGTAAGGATAGTTCCAACCTTGACCTCTATTTTGTCCTCTGTATTTCTCCACATCTTCCCCAGGCATAATATTAATAGTGGGGAGGTCTTCTTGATTATTTGAAAAACTATTATTTATTTTTAGTTTCATATTCTCATATCCTTTTGTGATCTCAGTTATCAATTATTGGTTTGCTACACATAACGAAAAGCCTCTGGATTTTTAATTCTGTTAACAGTATCTCCGGTTGAGGCTAGAAGCATTAAATTCTATTTTTATTTCTGTATTTATTTTTACATTTTCCTAAGAAATATTCATATTTTTGACAAAATTTTACATAAGTTAGTTTTTATACTTTTTATTCTCTATCTATTCATGGACTTCTGATTAATTTCTGAGAAAAAAAATTAGCTTACTTTTGTAAGTTGACAAAATAGCCAAGCATTATTTAATATAGAAATATATAAAAATAGATCAAAAACTAAGGCCACAATAATATATTTAATATAAGGGTATATTTTATGAAAAAAACTATGGCGAATAAATATACTGATAGTCATCCTTTGCGTAGATTTGTAACTAGAGAGGCATTATCATTTCATTTAGGAATTAAATCAGAGCATATTTATAAAATTAGCTGTTGGAAATATGTAATTCATGTTGTCTGCAAAGGAAAAAGTACATTTGTTAGTTATGCTGATATGCCACCTATTTTAGGAGTAGAACCACCAAGACAAGGTGATTTTGCTAAATGGCGAAAGCGAATAAAAACTAGAAAACAAAAGTATGTACCTAAATTTTGGGCACAGTTTTATGTCAAAAAAATAGAAGATTCTAATTCCATACAAACACTACTAAATTGGCAGAGTTTAGTTAGTCAATGTAGGTCACTAATCTCATTAGAAGGAGTAAAAAAAATTGACCAAGCTGTAGCGGAAAGAAAACTAAAATTAGAGGGACTTCAGGACTTTAAGTATAAAAAAAAACAGAAGTAAAAAATATTATTCGCTATCCTACTTGGGAAAATTGACAATTTAGTTATCAATGACAGCGGATTCCACCAGACGTGAGGTATACCCATCGCGGGCAAGATACCTAGAAACATTTAATTCTGAATAATTGAGCTTTACTTTTTACTTCACACCGTAATCAGCCTATAATAACTGGACTTGGTATAACTTCTAACTTCTAAATTTTGACTTCTACGGTTGAAGAACTGATTTATTGGTCAATGGCAAAAATTTCACTCCTGGCTAACTTTTGACTTCTGAATTTTGAATTTTGACTTAAACTCCCCATATTAACCAAATTGCCTCAAAATGTAGAATTATAAATGTAGTGAAGGAATAAGGAGTAGACCATGCGAATATTACATACTATGCTGAGAGTCAACAACTTAGAAGAATCTCTGAAATTCTACTGTGATGTCCTCGGCATGAAACTAATACGCCAAAAAGAGTATCCTGATGGCAAATTTACTTTGGCTTTCGTTGGTTATGGCAATGAATCAGACAATGCAGTATTAGAACTAACCTATAACTGGGGTGTCGATAAATATGATTTGGGCGATGCTTATGGCCATATTGCTTTGGGTGTTGATGATATCTATAGCGCTTGTGAAAAAATCAAAGCCAAAGGAGGAAAGGTTACTAGAGAACCAGGACCAATGAAACATGGTTCTACAGTTATTGCTTTTGTGGAAGACCCAAATGGATATAAAGTAGAACTAATAGAGAAAAAATGTGGAGACCCAAATGGATATAAAGTAGAACTAATAGAGAAAAAATATACTGAAAAATCTACCATAGAAACTCCGCCTATGTCCGCGCCTTTCTAGTATTATTTGCATCAATATTGAAACCCTTTTTATGATAGGGAAATGCGGAGCAAAATGAAGGAAAAGGCTATATTACGCCTGGCTGAAAAAGTCTTTTTCAGAGGTAAAGAAGTTAGGGATTCAACAATTAATAATTAATAATGACCTTTTCTTCTTATAAAAAAGAAGAGGGTTAGCTGAAAAGATGTTTTTTGTTTATTTATCGATACTTGGAGACGTTTTATACCTTGATTTTTTGCCCTTGTCTAACCACAAGACTAAACTTTTGGAGTATTGTTATACAGAAAACAAGCGCAGTTTTTTATAACCTAAAAAGGCTAGAATATTTATGATTAAAAGTTTGAAATTTAATCAGCTAGCCCTAGTTAGAGGTTGTTTTCTCATACATAAAGTATCGCTTTTAGGAAAAGAGAATTACACTATTAATTATCTATTGATGAAATAGGGTTTACTGATTAAGTCTAAAAGAATTGAGAGATAAAGGTAAGTTTTTTTAGTATTGAAAAAATACTAGGTTTTCGGTGAAAGCGAGCTGAAAAAGTAAGTATTTTTTTGGGGTTAAACAATGTATGAAAATTACTTTGACTATTTTTCTAACTAAAAAAAATCAGGTCTCTTGCTCTTTCCAGGGGAAGAAAAAAAAACTTCAGTATTTCTAGCTTCTGGACACATTTGTCAGCTACTATTAGCGCAGTTCCTCCCTGGGAGTCTAACTGACAACTAAAATAACCACTTCCTCAATAACTCCCCTAAATCCTAACTCCTAACTACTCCCTAGTATTATAACTTATTTAATTAGTATTAATATTTGCATAAAGTGTAAGTAAAAAGTAGTAAGCTAATTCTACAAAACTATTAATATTATCCCAAATTATTTCTAAGTGCTATACAAAACAATATAGAAATAGAAAGAAAAATTTTAGAATAGTTCAAATGCAGCCAACTGACCCAAGTAGATTTACAGAACAAGCCTGGGATGCTATAGTAAAATCCCAAGATGTTGCTAAACGCTACCAAAACCAACAACTAGAAGTAGAACACTTAGTTCTTGCCCTCCTGGAACAAAAGGGCACAGCCAATAAAATTTTAAACCGTGCTGGTATAGAAGCAGAACGACTACAACAACAAGTAGATGCTTTTGCGAAACGCCAACCTAGAGTCGGTAGTATAGAACATCTCTACTTAGGGCAAGGTCTGGAAATTTTTTTAGACTTGGCAGAAGCAGCTAGAGAAAAATGGGAAGATAAATTTATTGCTGTTGAACATCTTTTAATTGCTTTTCACCAAGATAAACGTTTGGGTAATAAACTTATTGGTGGTGGTGGTACTCCCCAACTACCAACTCGCCCCGGTTTTGAACGCCCCCAAACTAACCCAAAAGTTGAATTAGAAGAATTAGAGACAGCTATTAAAGCAGTTCGAGGTAGTAGTAAAGTTGAAGACCAAAACCCAGAAGCTACTTATGATGCTTTGGAAAAGTATGGAAAGGAGTTGACAGAATTAGCAAAAGCTGGTAGACTAGACCCGGTTATTGGTAGAGATGAAGAAATTCGTCGGGTAATTAGTTGTTTGTCTCGACGGACAAAAAATAATCCTGTCCTGATTGGGGAACCGGGGGTGGGAAAAACAGCGATCGCTGAGGGTTTAGCTCAACGTATTATTAATGGGGATGTACCAGAGTCTCTGAAGGAACGACAACTTATTAGTCTGGATATGGGTAGTCTCATTGCTGGGGCAAAGTTCAGAGGAGAATTTGAAGAACGTCTTAGGTCGGTTTTACGGGAAGTGACTCATTCGGATGGTCAAATTATTTTATTTATTGATGAGTTACACACGGTAGTTGGTGCAGGTTCCGGAGGAGGTAATGGTTCGGGGGTAGATGCGGGAAATTTACTGAAACCAATGCTGGCTCGTGGGGAACTCCGGTGTATTGGAGCTACGACTATTGATGAATATCGGAAACATATAGAAAAGGATGCTGCTCTGGAACGTCGGTTTCAAAAGGTAGAGGTTGGTCAACCTAGTGTAGAGGATACTATTTCTATTTTGCGCGGTTTGAAAGACCGTTACGAAACTCACCACGGGGTAAAAATTACTGATACTGCTTTGGTTGCTGCTGCTACTTTGTCTAATCGTTATATTTCTGACCGCTTTTTGCCAGACAAGGCGATCGACTTGGTAGATGAAGCTGCTGCTCAATTAAAAATGGAAATTACTTCTAAACCAGTGGAGTTAGAAGCTATTGACAGACGAATAATGCAGTTAGAAATGGAGAAACTTTCTATTGAAGGAGAGTTGCAAGGGAATAATAAGGATAAAAATGCTGATGCTACCTCATCTGTAAAAGTATCTCCTGCTTTAGAGCGCATTACTAATGAAATTAATACTTTAAAAGAAAAGCAGGAAAAATTTTCTTCTAAATGGTCCGGGGAAAAAGAGTTGTTGAATGCTATTAACTCCCTTAAAGCAGAAGAAGATAAAATTAAGGTACAAATAGAACAAGCGGAACGAGCTTATGATTTGAATAGGGCAGCTCAGTTGAAATATGGAGAACTAGAAACTGTACATCGGGAGCGCGAAGCCAAAGAAGCAGAGTTATTAAAGGTTCAAGCTCAAGGTTCCTCTTTTCTGCGGGAGCAAGTGACTGATGCAGATATTGCCAGTATCGTTGCTAAGTGGACTGGTATTCCGGTAAACCGTTTATTGGAGTCCGAACGGCAGAAGTTGCTCCAACTAGAAAAACATTTACATCAAAGAGTTATTGGGCAGTCGGAAGCTGTATCTGCTGTAGCAGCAGCTATTAGGAGAGCTAGAGCAGGAATGAAAGACCTAGGAAGACCGATCGGTTCGTTTATGTTTTTAGGTCCGACTGGAGTGGGTAAAACTGAGTTAGCACGGGCGTTAGCAGGATTTTTATTTGACCGGGATGATGCTTTAGTTCGCATTGATATGTCCGAATATATGGAGAAGCACGCGGTTTCTCGGTTGGTAGGTGCGCCTCCTGGATATGTAGGTTATGACCAAGGGGGGCAGTTATCGGAGGCAGTAAGACGACATCCTTATTCTGTGATTTTGTTTGATGAAGTTGAGAAGGCACATCCGGATGTATTTAATGTGTTATTACAGGTATTGGATGATGGTAGGATTACTGATTCTCAAGGAAGGTTGATAGATTTTAGCAATACGGTGATTGTAATGACGAGTAATATTGGCAGTGAGTATATTTTGGATGTAGCTGGAGATGATTCTAAGTATGAGGAAATGTATAAGCGGGCGATGGCAGCTCTCAGAAAACATTTCCGTCCTGAATTTTTAAACAGGGTGGATGAAATTATATTATTCCACACTTTAAGAAAGAGTGAATTACGGCAAATTGTGGAAATTCAAGTGAAGAGAATTGAACGATTATTAGGGGAACAAAAGATTAGTTTGAAGTTAACTGCTGCAACTTTAGACCACATTGCTGATGTTGGATATGACCCGGTTTATGGAGCGCGACCTTTGAAAAGAGCGATTCAAAAAGAATTAGAAAATCCTCTGGCAAATTTGATTTTAGAGAATAAATTTCTTAGTGGAGATATTGTGGTAATTGATTGTGTAAATGGTGGTTTAGTATTTGGGAAAAAAGAGGAACTAAATAATTAATAATTAATAATTAATAATTAATAATTAATAATTAATTATTAATAATTAATAATTAATAATTAATAATTAAAGTAAGCGTAGGTTGTGTTTCGTTTCTCAACCCAACCTACATTTCTAGATTTTAAATTAAATGGTAAAAGTAGCGATCGCCCAATAAAAAATCCAGTTAAACAGCAACCAACATCTTGTCCCCCCTTCCGAAGGGGGGTTAGGGGGGATACTTCTTCCTTCTTCCCTCTTCCTTCTTCCCTCTTCTTTCTTCCCTCTTCTTTCTTCCCTCTTCCTTCTTCCTACTCCCTACTCCCTAACTAACAATATTCACACTCAAATTATAATTAGTCCGACTGCCACCCACCGGAAAAACCTCCGCATAATAAAGACCAGCTTCCAAAATAGTCTGAATAATCTCAGGATTAACACCCTCCGCATTTGACTGATTAACTACACTTCCATCCTCAGCATACAATTTAATTCCCAAATCTTGAACAAAAGCATCCACAAAAATACTCACCGTACCTTCCCTTCTAACTTTAAAACGATAAACATCTTCCGTATCTCGATTACTTACTCCCGTGGTAAAACCAATAGTGTCAACCCTAGAAACAACTTCCAGAGAAAGAAATCCTAAAAGTGATTGTAGGGGCGGGTTTCCCCAGGGATTTCAGAAAGGTTCATAAATTGAAAAAAACCCGCCCCCCATATCTAGAATTGTTCATCAACCCGCCCCCACATTTAACTTACCACATTTTGGCGTTGTAGAAAAGAGGGTGGGTTTAGTTACATTTAAGATAAAGCCATAAAATCTCTGATTAAACCCGCCCCTACAGAACCGCCCCTTGGGTATTTTTCCATCAACGGTATTTTCATTTTGTAGTCAGGGGAGCGGGTTTAGTTAAATCTCGGCTTAACTATGAAAATTCCTGTTTCAACCCGCCCCTACAAAAACTGCCCCTACAGATAATTTTTCTGACATAAAAATTTTGATAATATTAAGATCCCCCCATAGGGGATATCAGCTATGATATATTAAATAAAGTAAATTTAAGTAAACAATCTTAAAAATAATTTGTTTAAAAATCTTATTTATTGTTATGATAAAGAGTATTTTTCTAACTTTTACAGCCAGAAATTCTTTAATATCCGTTTCCGAAAAAATTAGAATCAGCGAAAAATGGGCAGTTTTTGCCACTGCCGTCTTTCTAGTATCAGTACCAGTATTTTTTCAAGCTCCTATGGTACGGCAACTACCTTGGTTAAGCCTAGCTATGACTGGGTTTTGGTTATGGCTAAGTCTAAAATTGCTGGAAAACAGAACAACTAATATCTGGGGCGATCTATTATTAGGGTTTACTTGGACTTGGTTCACAGGTTCCATATATTGGGGTTGGCTACGATATGAACCATTCCTCCATTTACCAGTTGAAGCGATGTTTGTACCTTTTGCCCTCTGGTGTCTGAGAAATAATCGAGATATGGTCGGCAACTGTTTTTATTTAGGTTCTCTATTTGGTACGGCAGTGACAGATGGATATTTCTTCATAACTGGCCTGATCCCTTATTGGCGACAGTTAATGGAAGTAGAACCACAAATGGCATTAGAAGTATTTCAGAATGCTTTTACTTTAGTCAACACTTCCTGGGGCATCAGTTGGATTATTGTCTTAGTCGGGATTCTTTTACTATTTGGTATAGCACCTTTGCAGTCAGAAAAATTATACTGGTGGGGATTTGGAGGAGCCGTATTGAGTACAATTTTGGTAGACAGTTTATTTTTATTGGCTGGTGTTGTGGCTTAATACTATAAATAATTAATAATTAACAATTAATAATTACCCTTGTAAACTGTTAAACTGAGATTGTAGAAAATTGTTGTTTTTTATCAGGACTTACGGAAACCGACCAAGAAACTGGGTTTATTGCTGTGATATTGTTGTTAAAACCAGGAAATTTCGTATATCAACCCGGTTTCTGCGTAAGTCCTGTTTATATAAAAGTTTCAACATAATTCGCACAAGTTAAAGCCTGTGTTACTATGAGTGCTAATGTCGTGACTTTGCAACCTCCCCATCTATTGCTTCGGACTGAAGCAGGCGATCGCTACCTACCTTTAGTTGGTAATAATTGTTGGACTATAGGTAGAAGTAAAGATAACACCTTTGTCATAACCGATCAATGGATATCCCGTCACCACACTATGATACAGCAGATGGATACGGGAGATTTTTATCTGATAGACTTGGGTAGTCGAAATGGTTCTTTTGTAAATGGCCGTCGTGTTAGTATTCCTGTTACACTGAAGGATGGAGACTATCTATTATTTGGTCAAACAGAGTTAAAATTTCATTGTCCTGAACTGGAAATGGATACGGAATCAGTGGTTGATATTGATTCTCAGGGTTTTACAGCAACTTTGCACTCTCGTCGTTTAATTTCGGTCATGGTAATAGATATTAGAGATTTTACAATTCTGACGAGAAAATTAGATGAGAGGGTATTATCTGAAGTGATTGGTACTTGGTTTCGGCAAGCAGGAAACATTATTAGTAATAATGGCAGTTGGGTAGATAAATATATAGGTGACGCAGTGATGGCTGTTTGGTTCCATGGAGTTCAGGGAGTTAACGCTACAGAAATACTGGGTATTTTTCAAGCATTGAGACAGATATATGAAGTAACAGAAGAATTAAGTAGAACTTATCCTTTACCTTTTCCCCTCAGAGTCGGAGCTGGAATAAATACAGGTTATGCGATAGTAAGTAATGCTGGTAGTAGTGAGCGGTCTGATTATACAGCATTGGGGGATACTGTCAATGCAGCATTTCGTCTGGAATCATCTACAAAAGAAATAGGTATGGATATAGCTCTAGGAAAAGGTACTTATGAATATATTTCCGATTTAGCAAATCTTCATCAAGTATTCAAGGAGTATGAAGTGAATATGAAAGGCTATGATCTTCCAACCATAACTTATGCAGGTACTTTTAATAATCTCAACAATTTCTTGAGTTAAGAAACTTTCTATAGTAGGGAACAGGGAATAGGCAACCGGGAATAGGGGGAATAGGGAATAGGGGGAATAGGGAATAGGCAACCGGGAATAGGGGGAATAGGGAACAGGGAACAGGGAACAGAGGAGAAGAAAAGATAATAGTACCCCACGAGCTTGAAAAAAGTTCTAGTTATTCCTCTGCTGATAAAATAGGGCTGGGTGAAAAAGTATGAAAGTATTGACATATAAAGCTTTTAGGAAGTTGTTTGTCTAAAAAAAGTACCAGCTTTTAGGTCATAATTCCCTACTCCCTACCTTAACAAAAAAAATTAAGAGACAATTATTCCAACTAATTCCTCTATAACTGCTATTCCTCCTAAATTCCCCTCCTGGGAGGGGTTAGGGGTGGGTTGACTCGCTACTCCCTACTGCCTACTGCCTACTCCCTACTTTAACCATCAGACTTTTCATACGCAAACCCTAAATATACAAACATTGAAAAATAAAGGTTTCAGCATTTTTAGGTCAAAAAAAGTACCAGATTTTTGTGGAAGGAAGGCACGGTTCCCAAAAAATCAAAAAGTTAGTATTTTGGCATATAGTTGGGCAGAAAAATTATCAGCAGAAACAATACAACAGTCTGGTAATATACCCATAGCATTCATTCATGGATAATGAGAATCCTTAAGGGTGACTCTGAAAAATTCTGCACCAGAAGTTTTGGGTTGTATTAAAGCAAAACTTCCTTCAAAACTGTTGCACTTCAGCAAAAGTTTTGGGAGAATTTCCAAAAGCTGTGTAAAAAATATTTAATATTGGGAGAAATACAAAAATGAAGCAAATAGCACGAGTATTGGTAATACTTGGATTATCTCTAGGTTTCATCGCACTACCACACCAACAAGCTCAAGCTGGTAACTTAAGTTTAACTGCATGGCCTTCAGTATCAATCTTAGCAGTACAACCTAACAAGGCCGACAGAAAATTAGCAGAGATTGGAGGAGAAAAGCTCGATCTAAATAATAGTCCTCTACGAAGCTTTCGCAAATACCGGGGAATGTTTCCAACTATAGCTGGGATGATAGTAGAAAATGCTCCCTACGAAAAGGTAGAAGATGTACTAAAAATGCCTGGTTTAACTGAAAGACAGAAAAAGCTTTTAGAAGCAAATCTGGAAAATTTTACAGTGACTCCACCTGCTGATGTTTATATTGAAGGTGACTATAGATTGAATACTGGTTCCTACGACTAAAGGCTAAAAGTTAGTCATTTTTTTATCTTGTCTGTTTGAGTTTTTCCAGCAACTCCTTTGAAAAATGTTATCTAAGCTATTAGATTGAAAGTTAAAAGCTTAGATACAGCAATAAAAAATAATTAATAAAAAAATTTTAGGGGTTTGGTTTCCAAATCCCTTTTTTGCTAAGGTCTGGTTTCCAAATCCCCTCATAGAATATTTCATCTAATTAACATTGCAATAGAAAGTTTTCTAGATATTACTTGACTATCTTTCACAGTGACAATTATCCGGCACTATCTTAGATAAAACTTTTCCCTACGATAAAATCTCAAAACTTACTAAGTTACTATCCTACTTTAATTTCGTCATTTTAATTAGGTTAGAGCAGATTAAGTAACATTATTTAACGTCCTCCTCCACCTTCTTGAGAATCTTCCGGTTGTCCTTGATCTCCTGGTTCTGGTGTATATGCTATTTGAAAAGTAATAGAAATATTTTTTGTATCAACTTGAGTATAGTAATGGTTTATGTCTGTTACTGCCATTACTGGTTTGGGTATCATGCTCAAGATGAAAGTCAGAGTAAGAAAAGTTATACCTTTTTGTGTGGGTAAGATCGTATTCATAAAAGTTATCCCCTGATAGAAAGTACGAAAAGAGCAACTAAATTTTATTGGCCTGAAAAATGGCTATTTGTTTGTGTAAACATCACAGCCACAATATGAACTTGAGCCATAAAGATATGATACCAGTGTATGCACTTAATTTTTCTATGAAGATTTACAGAATCTTCATAAGTTACTATTAAATGTATCAATAATTTTGCCCAGAGGAAACTTGCTAGGTAATAACTATCTTTTATAAGTAGTCATCAACAAAGTTATGACATTCTCAAAAAACCCTAATCAGTGGAGAGATGGGGAGATAGATGGATGCAGGAGTTTTCTAACGCAATGACAAAATTGCCTTGCGTTGTCTAAGTTCTGTTTTGATATCATAGTCAATCCAAAACCCTAAATTTTTGAATCTAAGGAAACTAAAAGCTGGTAGTTTTTTCGACAAAAAAAATTCTCAAACTTTTATCTGTAAAAACTTTGATAATTAATCAGTTAGCCCTAAATAATTAACGTTGTTTTTTATATCTTTTCTTATCTTTGTACATAGCATTATCAGCTTGATCAATTAGTTGATCAACATCCTGACTATTAAGAGGATAAAAACTAACCCCAATACTAATTCCTACAGATAAAGTATTGCCTTCTATTTTGAAAGGTTGATTAATTGTTTGGCAAATTTTTTCAATGACCTTAGATACTTCAAATTCTTCAGGAATACCTGGTAAAATTATGGTAAATTCGTCACCACCAAGTCGAGAAACTATATCACCTCCCCTTAAGCACCCTTGAAGTCTTTGTGATACTAATTGTAATAGTATGTCTCCTATAGCATGACCAAAGTTATCATTAATAGCTTTAAATCCATTGAGGTCTAGAAATAGTAAACCTACAATTTTTTCATTAAAATTTGCCCACTCAATAATTTGAGTGAAACGTTCATAAAATTGTTTACGGTTAGGCAATCCCGTCAGAGGATCGTGATTAGCTTGATGCTGTAAACTATCTCCTAATTTCTTTAATTGCGCGTTATCTGACTTTAATTTTGCTGCTGTTTCTTTGAGATTTTCTTCCATTTTTTTACGTTCAGTAATATCTCTAATTACTCCTACTAGAAATAAATTTCCAGCTCCATCTTGATGGAGAGTTCTTTTAGTAGCAATTATGTGAGTAACTCCCTGACCATCTGTAAAACATTCTTCATTTTCCTGTTCTTGAAAGGTTTGAAATACTAATTCATCTTGTTCCCAAAATATATTAGCTTCATTGACAGGAAATAATTCATAATCATTTTTAATTAGTAAATTTTCTACAGGATAACCAATAAATTTACTATAAGCTTCATTTAAAACAATACGACGATGATGCTTGTCTTTGACGAAAATAGGGTCAGGAATTGCATTAATAACTGAGTGTAAAAATTCTGTTGATTTCTGCCATTCTTCTCTTAAGTAAGCAAGATGAAACATAATCATTGTAGCAGAACCACCAAGAGAGAATATTGAGGGAATTATAGGCAACCACCAACCATTAAAAATGAAGGCAATATAAGAAATTCCTGTAATACCAATACTGATAAAAAGAGTAATTAAAATAGATTTTTTTGGTAATAACAATTTCCAATTTAGATTGGCACCGACCCAAGAAAAAATAATAATTACTAACCATTCTAAAGGTTCAGGCAAAACTTTAATATTTGTTCTGCCATCAAGTGCTGCACTTAAAATCTGACTCAAAAAATTAGCTTGTAGTTCTACACCAGATATTTTTTCTGGGCGAGTGAATAAACGAGCGCTATAAGAATTGATGTGAAAATCTTTAACGCTAGGAGCAGTATAACCAATCAGAACAATCTTATTTTTGAATAAGTCTAGAGTTATATTTCCAGAGAGTAAATCATCCATTGTAACTATATCAAAGCTACCTGTTTTTCTAGGATTTGCTAAAAATTGATAGCCACCTACATCAGCTCTAATATAAGCTCCATCATTTCTTTTTAAACGATTAAATACTGCTAAACCTAACTGCAAATCATTAGCTTTATTAGCTGCTTTTGGTTCAATTCCTTCTGCTCTAAGATAACTTAAAGCAAGTTTCAATGGAAAACTTTCGCGAAATTTTTCATTTTCTGGAAAGATATAAAGAAAGCTACGACGAATAGTTCCATCAGCATCAACAATTAGATTATTGAAACCTACTTGTTGTTTTTGATGCAAAATTTCAGGAGCTTTTACTCCTAAATTATTGCCGATTCCGATTTTTTCAATTCCAATTATATTGGGGATATATTCCAAAGCTGTTACTAAATTTTCATGACCTGGTTCTTGAGGTAAATCACGATATATATCTAAACCAATAGCATGAGGTTGAAGGGAGTTTAATTTGTACAATAATTCTGTTAGCAATTGATCGTTAATGGGATAGCCATACTTTTGTATATCTGCTTCAGTAATTTCTACAATCGCAATTCGAGAGTCTAATGGTTCTGTAGGTCTGAGACAAAAAAAATTATCATAAAGCTTCCATTCCCAAGTTTGCAAAAGACCTAATGAACGTAAAAGTATAACGATACCAGCGGAGGTTGATGCTGTTATTAATACTCGGCTGTTTTCTAATAGCCAATGTTTAATAGTTTTCAGGATGGGAGTTTGGTGTATACCGAAAAGTTTAAACATTTGTAAGTAATCTAAATCTAAATAAAGAACTTTTGTAAGCATTCAGCTATTAGCTGTCAGGTAGCTTCCTCCGGAGGAACTGCGTTAATAACAATAAAAACCTCAACCTGAAGAAGAAGATTTCAACGAATAAAGAAAGTGAAAACTCAATTTTTTAGTCAGATAAAATTTCTGATTTATCGGGAACCGTATTATCAAGCCTGAATCAAAAACTAAAAACAAGAGCTGACGGCTGAATGCTTATTAACTTTTTTGATAGAAAAAACTTCACCATTCAGCTATTAGGATTTACTATTTTCTAGGGAATACTACGGAAACAACTAAAAAAAATCAAAAGATTACTAAATTTTGCTGATCACCTTTTTTTTTTGGCGTAATAGTTCACAAGCATAATAGTTAATTCTTTTTAGATCCTACCTAACCGCTGAATGTTGACAAAAAAACTAGCTCTCTATCTCTAGAGATAGAGATTCTATATACACCCCATCAATAATTAAACTATGATTTTTTATCTACTATTATAGCTTATATATATTGATAATGTTGACAACAAAATTTCTGCCTAAATTGACAGAAAAAAATAGATAGAGTAGATTGAAAATTTTGGGGGTATAAAACACAAAAACCTAGTAAAATAATTTGGTAAATTTACTAGGTTAATCGTACTTTATTTGACTTTATTGAACTGGATTGAAATATTTTCTATACCTCTTTTGTCATATAAATAAGGTAAGCATTCAGCCCTTACCTTTTTAATAAATGATGTAGCTTGATAGACTATTAAGAGTATGAAAATGTATGTAGAGTTATAAATTTAAGTTAAGTAAATTAGCCAGGACTTAAGCAAAGGCACTATATATATAGAGTCTCAGTCCGTTACGAAGCCCACTTTACATGTCGCGTAGCGAAACGCACCCTACCAATAGCGTTTATGGCTTTAGTCCTATTAGCGTTAAAATTTGTTACATATAGCAATGTGCGCACTTAATATTTACAAATTGCCGGAGGTGTCCAATAGCTAAAAACCTTATCTTATAAGCTATTAATTCTTCCTCCATACCTGTTCCCTGTTGCCTTTTCCCTAAAAGCAGCGCTATAACAACAAATTGTAAACTCGATTCAAATCAATTTGAGGTTGGAACTGGAAGTTAGTTTGCAAAACTTAATATAGGGCTTGCTGAAAAAGTATGAGTCGCAAGGGGAGGAACCAGAATCCATAATCCATAAGGGAATGAGAATCATAGAAGAAGTAGCCAAAAGAATATTCCCTTAATTTTCTACCCCTTTGTTGCCCAAAATCTGCTCCTAGCATAAACTGGAATTACCTAAAAGCTGGTACTTTATTATGATCCGCAAAGGCTGAAACCAATGCTCATAAACACTTTGATATTTAATTAGCAAAACTTAATATAGTTAAGGTTTCTTGAAAAAGTCTTTTTGGGGAGATGGGGAGATAGGGAGATGGGGAGATGGGGAGATGGGGAGATGGGGAGGTGAAGAGTAATTTTTTTGCCCAACTATTATTTATGCGCCCAAAATGCGCTCCCTTTTGAATATTAGGGACTTAAAAGCTAGTCCTTTTTGCAGTTATAAAATTGCTACAACCTTTATCTGTCAATATTTTAAGATTTAATCAGCAAGCCCTAACTATATTTGGTGTAATAGCATAGGCTATAAATATGTGTAAAAAATGGTAAAAAGATTGTATGGAGCGTCTGTATGGCAAATAATATAACTTTTTCTACACGGACATCTTCCCTATGATAGCCATACTAAACTCAAACAAAGTCTGCCTGATCTATAGTGCTATAGTTTTTCACACCCTATCAGGACAGAAAAATCAAGAAACAATTATTCCTACTAAATAATTGCCATTTTTCTTAACTGCTGACTCCTGCAAAACTTACAAATTTTTGAAATTTAAACACTAGATATTTATAGCGCTATAGTTTTTTGAGCGCTATATTATATTTAGTGTCTCTGTGTAAGTCCTCAAGAATTTTTTAGCCAACCCTATTTAGGGTTTGCGCTTCTTTAGTCTCTTGGTGAGTATAGGCAATGGTTGTAGGTGTTAATTTTTGTGCATTTTTCTTAGTTTGGTGAAGAAAAATCCCGAGTTCTCAAGATTAATCTAGTAGTTTCTGGGAATTTTGTGTTACCTGAAACAGCCTTTAAGCTTGATAAGTCAATGCTTTGAGATTCCCATACGCAAGCCCTATATAAACAGTCTTAGTAGAAAAAAGTTAGCTCCTGGTTTTTACTTCTCATTTCTAAGTATCATTTTTCCTGATTTTCTAAACTCCGTCGAGTAGCTTCCACAAACTGACTTACACGAATCGGGTCTATGGGTTGTTCTATTTTGCCATGTCGCTTTAGGGAGCTAGACACAATGACCCCATCTGCAGCTGGCATCAAAGTAGAAATATTTTTCCAGTCTGCACCACTACCGATAAATACTGGGGTGTCCCCTGCTGCTGCACTAGCTAATTTTAAATCTTCCAAACTAGGAGGATTACCAGTAGCACATCCAGAAAGAATGACCCCATCAGCAAGACCACGTTCAATTGTTTCTTGGACAACAGTCGTTAGATTTGGGGAACCCAAAGGTAGGGCGTGCTTAACTAAAACATCTGCCAAGATTTTAACGTCACTACCCAGTTCTCGACGATAACGTAAAAGTTGGTGTGCTATACCTTCAATCAATCCTTGGTCTGTGGCCATAACTCCAGTCAGAACATTCACACGGATAAATTGGGCCTCTACACAGGAAGCGATCGCCATGGCACTATGGCCATCATTCCGCAAAACATTAATCCCTATTGGTAGGGAAACTAAGTCCATAATTTTTTGTACCAAGAGAGTCATGGCACTAACTACAGCCGGATCAACTTGGTCTCTAACAAAAGGAGCATCGAAAAAGTTTTCTACTATAATGCCATCCACGCCTCCTGATGCAAGGGCTGTGGCTTCTCTTTCTGCTCTGCTAATAATAGCTTGGAGGTCACCTCCCCAAAGGGGTGAGGTGGGCAGAGGTTGTAAATGTACTACTCCAATAATTGGATTTCTGGTTTTAAATATTTGCTTTAAGTCCACGGGTTTACCTGAAACCACAGTTATTCATACTCTGTGATTATCCCATTGCAAATGCAGATTTATTCTATTTCCTTTAACCTTTTTGCCAAATCAAGATAGGGTATTTTCAGTTATCAGTTATCAGTTAGCCTCCTGGGTCAGAGCTGCCATTTTTCGTATAGGGAATGGGAGCGCATTTATGCCGCGCAGCGAAATAGTCTCTCTGGCTGGTTGCGGATCATTCGGCAGGGAACTCAGAGACTTGAAGTAATGAACTTTTATTTTTTTATCCCCTTGAAAGGCTATGCTGTACCCACATATTTATTAATATAAAACTTGGGCATTATTGACAAGTTATGAAAATTTCTTATTTCGGCTTTTTCGGAAGAAAAATCTATAAAAAAACACATTTTTTGGCGATCGCTTAAACTTGTTTTATGTAGCTACTATGATGTTTTCTTTTTTCTCCTCTGCTTCCTTCTCCAACCTCTGGAATGTGAGTGTGGCACATCCAAATGCCTAATTGTAAAAAACATATCCCTGTAAGTTTCCCCTCCTGGGAGCTGGGATAATTCTTTGTCGTCAGAGTATATGACAAGTAAATATGATGAGCAAGAAACAAATCAAGTCTGACTTTAATTATAAATTTCTTTATTCTTAAACAGGATAACCAACTCTGATCAAAAGTGGCATAATCTTCAAATTAGTTATTAGTGGCAACTGCTCAAGTATTCAGATTGAAATACTTACTTAATAGAATATTTTTTATCCCATTGAAAGGGAGGCACATACCTCAAATTTTTGGTAAAAGATTCATCTGAATGCTAATAGCTGAGTGTTTATTAATAATTGTTATAATCTAAGCATTTGCTGGGGAATACTGCAAAAACAGCTATTGGCTATCAGCTCTTCCTCCGAAATGCTTACGTTATAATTTATTAGGAATTTTAGATTAGTGAACACTCTCTTCATAGTTTCAGAAATCATAATTTGCTTATTAGCGATATTAGAAATAGGATTGCGTTTAGTTGCTGGTTTTGGCAATCCTCTCACTTATAATACTGATAGTAAAATTGGTTATCTTTTAAGACCAAATCAAAATGTTACTCGATTTGGAAAACGAGTAAAAATTAATCAGTATTCTATGCGTTCTGAACCAATAGAACAGTCAAGAAAAGATAATACTTTGAGAATATTTTTGTTAGGAGATTCTGTGGCTAATGGAAATTGGTGGACAGATCAAGATCACACAATTTCTGCAATTATAGAGAAGCAATTAAATGAAAAATTAGGTCAAGATAAAATTGTTGAAGTTCTTAATGCTTCAGCTAATTCTTGGGGTCCTAGAAATGAACTTGCTTATTTAGAAAAGTTTGGTTTGTTTGATTCTCAAATTATAGTATTACTGATTAATACTGATGATTTATTTGCTAAGAAACCAAGTTCTTTAGTGGTAGGAGTTGATCGAAATTACCCTGATAAAAAACCTATGTTGGCAATAGCTGAAGTGATAAGTCGTTATCTTTTACCAGCGCCAAAAGTTCCCACAATTAATGAAGGAGGAGATAGAGTTGGTTTCAATTTAGCAGCAATAAAAAAAATCCAGGAAATTACTCATCAAAATAATGCTAAATTTATTTTAGCAATGACTCCTTTACTTCGAGAATTTGGGGAACCTGGTTCTCGCGATCATGAAGTTAAGGCTCGTCAACGTTTAAAGAACTTTATCCAAGATGAAAATATTCAATATTTAGACTTATTACCTATTTTTAAATCTGTATTAAAGTCAAATAGTTTGTATCGAGACCATATTCATTTAAGTCCTGAAGGAAATCAAATTGTTAGTGACGTGATTAGTAAATCAATTATTAGTGAAGGGAGTAGGGAGTAGGGAGTAGGGAGTAGGGAGTAGTTAGTAATTAAGAGCAATAGGGAGTTATAGAATAAATGATTGTTTCTAATAGCGCCTTAATTTTTCTGTTTTTAGGGAGTAGTTAATAATTAGGAGGAATAGGGAGTTATAGAGAAGGTAGTTGGAAAAATCATCCCTTAATTTTTCTGCCTCGCGTTAGCCTAAAATCCTAATTTTTTGATTTTTCGGGAACCGTACTTTCAAGACCTAAAATTTGGCACTTTTTCGACACCTAAAAAAGCTGAAATTTTTTCAATATCAAGCTTTCATATTTAATTAGAAAATTCTAATTATTAATTAGGGTCTGCTGAAAAAGTCTGATGGTGGAGGTAGGGAGTAGGGAGTAGGGAGTAGGGAGTAGTGAAGAGTAAAGAGGAATAAGGAGTTCTAGGGAAACTTGCTTTAAGGAGCTAAACCTTGTACTTTTTCCATACCTAAAAAGACTCAAACTTTAGAATATCAATGCTTTGATAAATAATTCAGCAAGCCCTAATTATCAACACCCTATGCCCTGTTTCTTCAAGGCTAAAAGTTTGTACTTAACGAGGATAAAATTGCTATAAAATAGAGTTTTTTTCTTGCCAAATATCTAGAATATCTTTGAATAAAGTTTCCTCAATCCAAGTTTTAGCTACTACAGTTAAAGGCAAAGCTAAAATTAAACCTAAAATTCCAAAAAAAGTAGTAAAGAAAATTTGAGAACCTAAAGTAACAGCAGGTAAAAGAGAGACTTGTTTTGCCATAACAGTTGGACTTAACCAATAACTTTCCAGGTTCTGAATAATAATGTATAAAATTCCTACTGCAACTATTTTCCAAGGGGCATCTAAAATAGCAATCATTATCGGAAAAACTACACTCATAGTCGGACCAATATTAGGAATAAAATTGAGTAAACCTGCTAGTAAAGCATGAGTCAAAACTAAATCAATTTGTAATAGAAATAAACCAATACCACTACAGGTTGCTACAAACAGAGAGTTAATTACTATTCCACCAAACCAATTACCTAAAGCTACCTCACACTTCGATAAAATTTCATCTGCACGTTGTCGATAAAAAGAAGGAAATAAAAGTAATCCTACTCGTCGATAAGCTTCAGCATTAAATAAAAACATGATGGTTAATACAAATACTAAAAGTACTTGTAAAAAGACGATAAAAGTATTAGAAAAAATCTTAAAAAAGTTGCTGAATAACTGAGTACCAAATTTTTGTGTTTGTACTAACATATCAGTAGCAGTAGGTGGTGCTGGAAATAGATCGGGTGTTTGTCGATATAACTCCACAAGTTGAGAGCGAAATTCTCTAAATACATCGGGTACTAAAGCAATTAATTTTTGGAACTGGCTAATAAAAGGTGGTACAACTAGCAACAAAAATAGCAACATAATTAATGTGGCTAAAGTTAAAGTAGCAATTACAGCTAATTTTCTGTGAATACCCCATTTACTAATTTTTTTTACTAATCTATTCAAGGCAGTTGCTAATACTATTGCTGCAAATATTAATAGTACAAGTTGTCTAATTTCCCACAAGATATACAAGGAAATAAGCAAACTAAAAAAACCTAACCATTTACCAAAATTCATATTTAAGTAATAAGTAATAAGTAATAAGTAATAAGCAATAAGTAATAAGTAATAAGAAGTAAACCGGGCGCATTTAATATTTGCCAAAATACTTTTTTCCTGTTCCCTATTCCCTAAAAGCAATAAATTTTTGGCTTTCTTCGCCCATTGAGATGCACCCAATAAACCTTTAACAAAAACTCTAACAGAAAAGGAATAAATGATAAAGCTTTATTATTCAAAATTAAATTTTACTACAAAAGCCAATTTTGAACTTTATATACCATAAGAAATCATTTGCGAAAATAAACTGTAGGGGTTTAGTCTCCAAACCCAAATACCAAAGGAATAGGAAAAAAGTATTTTCGCAAATATTGAGATGCAGCCAATAATTTAGGATTATTATAGTAAGCTGTTAAGCATTTAAACCACATATTTGTTATGTGCCTAATGAAGAATACAACTCTGATCACTTCTGATTTATGACTTGCTAATACGCATTTAAAATGCCTATTAGCTTATGGAGATATTCTGAAGAGAATATTCACCAAAGGTAAGCATTCAACTATTAGCAATAAAAACCTCAAGCTTAAGGAGAATATTTAAACGAATATAAACCTCAAAGCTGGCTTTTGTAATAATTTTCATTTGATAATGAAAAAGCTTTGATAGCTTACTAAAAGCACTCTTCTGATAGCTAATAGCTGACGGCTGAATGCTTACCACAAAAGTTAAATTTTTAATATAAAATCTGAACTACGTTAACAGTAAATAATGAATAATTCTTTTTAAAGTTAAAGGAGCTTGCTGTGGTAGTAACTTTATAATTTTCTCTCAATTTATAAATTGCTTTTACCGAATAATTAATAATTAAATAATTAAATAATTTGCGGGTTGAAGCCTCCCTTTTAAAAGGGAAAAAGCGGTCGTCAGTGCAGTTTCCCGAAGGGTGAGATTGATGGGTTTCCTAACCATATCTAATCTCCCCTTGAGAAATAAATTTTTTCCTTTTATTTAATCCTCTTCCTTTTAGGGAAAGGTAATTATCAATTATTCATTATTGAACTTTCCTGCTAATGTAAGCATTTCCTTTGGAATGCTGGGCAAACAGCTATTAGCTGTGAGCTAACAGCAATTAAAATGCTGTTTTTAAGGGTAGGGTGTAAATGAAAACTTTAATCTTAAAGAAGCCGACTTTTTTAGTAAAATTTACAGCTTTAACCGGCATCAAAAAATAGCTTATAAGTTGATAGCGAACGGCTGAATGTTTACCTGCTAATTAATAGCTAAAGGCTTACTTATAAAATGATTAATTCATAATTTTTTGAACTATGATTGAGATTTTATTTTCGGTTGTATCTGCTGTTTTTCCAGTTGGGTGTATTGTTTTAATTGGTTTTATATTTGGCAAAAACTTTTCCATTGATGAACCTACACTTTCCAAACTATCTTTATATGTATTATTTCCAGCATTACTAACAGATATTTTGTATCGCACTACTATTAGTATTGCAGAAGCCATGGAAATATTTATTGCCTTTGGATTAATTTATATTTTGCTATGTTTAATATCTTGGATAATCGCAAAAAGATTAGGTTTTTCTGTAGCTGCACAAAAAAGTTTAGTAGCTTCCACCGCTTTGTCTAATTCTGGAAATATGGGTCTGTCTGTAACTTTATTTGCATTAGGAGAACCAGGGTTAGAAAAAGCTGTAATTTATTTAATATCATGGAATTTAATTGTGATGAGTACCATGCCTGCTATTCTCAAAGGAGGTAGGTTTTGGTCTAGTATTATTTTTACTCTCAAACTGCCTATAATTTGGGGAATGATTTTAGGTTTAATTTTTAATTTATTTAATGTTCAATTACCTTTGAGATTAGATGATGGTTTACACCTTTTAAAAGAAGCTACAATTCCAGTTGCTTTATTATTGATGGGAATACAAATATCTAATAGTTCTTTTAAACCAGGTACTTATGAGTTCGGTGCTAGTTTAATGCGTTTATTAGGAGGAGCATTGGTTGCTTATTTAGTTGGTAAAACTATGAATTTGGCAAGACTTGATTTACAGGTATTAGTTTTACAAAGTTCGATGCCATCTGCTTTAGCTTCTTTTTTAATGGTTAATGAATTTGGTGGGGATGCGACAAGAACTTCCAAAGTTGTGATAGTATCAACATTGTTATCTTTTTTAACTTTGCCTATAATATTATGGGCAATTGGAGCAACATCTTAAAAACAAGGAAGAAGGCAGAAGGAAGAGGGAAAAATAATGTTATAAATAGTTTAAAATTTTAGATGTGAATATATGCGAAATATAGCACTTTCTTTACCAAAAAATGAGGGTATGTACCTCCCCTTTTAAGGGGATGAAAAAATATTTAACACGGTTCCAGAGAAATCAGTATTTCAAGCCTCCAACTTTAGTCGGAGGTTCACTCTCTACTGATAAATTAAATGACACTTACTATTAATTTAAAACATATTGCTGCTACTTTACCAATTTTTGTCAGACTAGAACAAAAAGAAAAGTTATTATTTGTTTTAGGTGCTTTGATCGCTAGATTAATTAGTTTGAGAAAAGCTGCGTAAATTATGGAAATTGATGCTGAGGAATTGTTGCAAATCTTGGATTTATTAGGCATTAAATTTTCCTATCTTTCCTCTGAAGATATAGAACAGGAACAAAGGTGGTAAAAGTTTTGAAAATTGTAATTAATTCCTCTCCTATCATCTTTTTTTTTAGTCAAGTTGCAAGCTTTAGAATTATTTATTAGTAACAATAATGAATTTTATACACAACCCTCTGTTGTGACTGAAATTAATGCTAAAAGTGATGAGATTAGTTGGGTATTAACTCCTTTACTAGCATCAGAAAAATTAATAATACAAAGCGCTAGTTTAACTTCTTTATTTAATCAGTTAAATATGAACTTTGGCAGCGGTAATTTCAGTTATCAGTTATCAGTACCTCTAGCTGTTTGCACAGCATTCCTTAGGAAAGTAAGAGGCTAAATACTGAATATTCTTTTTTTATCCTCTTAAAAGAGGAGGCTTCATACCTAAATTTTTCGGTGAATCAGAAACTATTGCTTTAGCTATAGAATTACAAGCTGATTTTGTAATTTATAGACAATTTATTTGCTAGAAAAATAACTACTAATTTAGGATTAAATGTAAAGGGAACTTTAGCAATTTTGAAAAAATTAGCTGTGGAGGGAAAAATAGAAATAGGTAATAAAGATGAGCTTTATAAAAATCTTGTCAAAATCAAATTTAGAATTTATCGTTCTATTTTCGATGCTGTATTTCGTGATATTTAGTAAATAATTGATAAAATCTTACCCAAGTATAAGCATTCTACATTTTGAACCAACTTGGGATGATTTTTTAGCTAATTTAGTGACAGATTATTTAGTAAATTATTATCTAGACTAAAAAATAATTTCCGATTTAATTTGCTGTAATTAATTGTGTTTTGCTACTTAATTATCCAGTAAGCATTCAGTCGTCAGCTATCAGCTATTGTCTTTAGTTTGAGATATAAAGCTTTATTAACTGAGCTAGGTTAATTGGTTTGAGATAACAGTTTTATTAATTAACACAAAATTAGAGCTTACTATAAAAGCTGAGTTTTATTGCTGATAACTGCTGAGTTTTATTGCTGATAACTGAGGTGCTAATAACTGAATGCTTACCTGACATTACTACTTAATTATCCATTCTAAAGCTTGGTCTTTTTCTGACCAAGAAAAACATTTTGCCTCAAGATGGATTATATCACCAAAAATTTTATTACCAGCAGTAGTTAATTTATTTATCCAATTTGCATCACATACAACTGCTTTTTTATCGAAATCTTTTAGGTGTCCTAAACCAAATTTTAAATCTTCCCATAAAGCTTCCGCAGATATTCCTTGAAAACTTTTAACTTCAACATAAACTCGTAATTTAGGTTGAGATTTTAATCTTTCCTCAACTAAATTTTTGATTTTTTCAATGTCACTTGTTTCAATTTTTCCATCAATACTAAGACCAATGATATTTTGATTTGCTAAAGATATAATTTCTATCATTTTACTTTTCTCCTTCTGAAATACTTATCAATTTTAATCTGTTATTTTTAGGTAAAACTTCTGTAGATTTTTAATCCTTTTATAAGTTAATTATGCCTAAGCATTCAGCCGTCAGCTAAAAGAGGAATTAATCTTCAAAGAGAATTAAAAGTCCGATACGAAAAAGATCATCAGCTAAATTTATTAAGTTATTAGTTTCATGTATTTTTGGCGCAGGATAATCCAGGAAAAACTGTTTGCGCAGCATTCCGGAGTCAAAGCTAACTGCTAATAGCTGTTTGCGCAGCATTCCGAAGGAAATGCTTACAATTATGCTTTCTATATTTCCTTTATTTTTGCCTAAATAAAATAGTTGCAAGCCAAACTTATTAATCTAATACTTACTTTCACCCTATCAATTAACTTTAACTCAAGTTAATTAAAGCTGCCAATTAAGAAGTTAATTTGTTTACATTTTTTATTTAAACAAGCTAGTCCTTTTTTCTAGGGTTTTCCAGAGTCATAAGATACATCCATTTGCAGCATTCAACTATCAGAATAGTGTTTTTATTTTTTTGATAAAATCCTTATTATTCAGGATTAAGTTTTGCTATAAAAAGGCAATTTTAAATTCTATATTTGTTTCAATTTACTCCTTAAGCTTGAAGTTTTTATTAATTGATAACCGACAACTAATAGCTGAATACTTACCCAAGAATTAATAATTAATAATTAAAAGTTGATAGTCAATAATTATTCATTCAAAAAATCACGTCTGGAAGCCTCCCCTTTTAAGGAGTAAAAAATTTCATGATTAGTCAATTCCCTCCTTTAAAGAAGGGGTAATTATTAAAAGTTGATAGTCAATAATTATTCATTCAAAAAATCACGTCTGGAAGCCTCCCCTTTTAAGAAGTAAAAAATTTCATGATTAGTCAATTCCCTTCTTTAAAGAAGGGGTAATTATTAATTATTAATTGTTCATGGCTTTACTGCTGAAATCTATTTTTATTCTATTCCCTATTCCCTATTGCCTATTGCCTATTGCCTATTTCCTATTTCCTATTCCCTGTTCCTATAATGAATTAACTAAATTGTTTCTGATAAAAACGATTATAAAGCTTACCTTTTGCCAGTAACTCTGCATGAGTACCCGACTCTAAAATTTGACCATTTTCCATAACCAAAATACGATTAGCACGACGCACAGTTGCTAACCTATGAGCAATAATAAATACCGTCCTTCCTTCCATCAATCTTTCCAAAGCTTCTTGAACTAAATATTCAGATTCAGAATCAAGAGAAGAAGTAGCTTCATCTAATATTAATATCCTGGGATTTTCTAATACCGCACGAGCGATCGCTATTCTTTGTCTTTGCCCTCCCGATAAATTAACACCCCTTTCTCCCACCCAAGTTTCATAACCTTTTGGCAACTTAGTAATAAACTGATGAGCATTAGCAACCTTAGCTGCTTCTTGTACATAATTAATATCATAATCTAATTGACCAAAAGCAATATTTTGTGATACCTTTCCCGAAAATAATGTCACCTCTTGAGGAACAATTCCAATTTGTCTTCTCAAACTTTTAAGAGTCACATCTTTAATATTAATATCATCAATTAATATTTCCCCTGATTGAAAACTATAAAATCTAGGCAACAAATTTACAAGTGTACTTTTTCCAGCTCCAGAAGCACCAACCAAAGCAATTATTTCCCCAGAATTTACCAACAAATTTATATTTTTCAAAACCTGCTTTTCAGGATTATAAGAAAAACAAACATTCTTATATTCTACCTTTCCCAGTACAGTAGGCAAACGTATCGCATTGGTTTTTTCTATCACTTGAGGTTGAATTTTTAACAATTCAAAAACCCGGTCACAAGAAGCCTCACCTTGTTTAAACTCACTATAATTACTTGTTGTTAAAGAAATCGGATCAATCAACAAAGCTACACCAGTTACATAACTAATAAAACCTTCCCCAGTCAAATTTCCCTGAGATATTTGCCACCCCCCCAAAAAAAACAAAAAAACCACACTCATTGCCTCCAAAAAACCAACCACTACAAACTGTAGAGCCTTCACCTTTTCCGTCATATATTTTGCTTGTCGGTTTTGTTCAGCCTCCACAGAAAATTGAGCAATTTGATACTCCTCAGCAGCAAAAGCTTGAACCACCTTAATACCACCAAATACCTCCGTTATTAAAGCCGATAAATTAGAAATATGATTCTGACTTTGGTGGGAAAAAGAAAGTAATAACTCTCCAAACCAACCTATCAATAAAGCCATCAAAGGAGCAATAATTAGAGTTGCAAAAGTTAATTGCCAATTCAAATAAACCATGTACCCAAGCACAACAATTAACTGTAAAATGCAAGGCACAAATTGGTGAAAAAACTTATTAATAACCTCCCCAGTCCGGTCAATATCCTCCGTTATCCGATAGGAAAGGTCTCCAGTTTTTGAACTTTCAAAATAACTAATATCCAGCCTTTGTAAGTGAGAATAAACTCTTTTTCGCAAATCTAAAGCAATATTTAAAGCGGCTTTTGCCATTAGGGTATCTTGACCATACTGCACCGTACCCTTAATCAGAAAAATAATAGCTGCTAGACCAGCCAGTTGAGCGATCGCTCCCACATCTCCCTTGCCAATATAACCTGCCATTTCACCCATTAGCCAAGCTAAAATAGGCCAAAAAATAGTAAAGATTAATGTACAAATCAATGCCTTAATAATTGTTGGCCAGTAGGTATAAACATAAGGTAAAAGCTGCCAATAATTAGAGCTTGATTTTAATCTGCCCAGCTTAATTTGATTTTTCAAAATATTATAAATTTTTCTATATTTTCAAGATAAAAAACTTGCGTTTAGGGATTTAGCATGATAGAACAGTCATAAGCCAAGTCGTGGAAAAGTTTGGTAAGAATCTATAGTCCATCCTACACACCAAAGGCCAGCCTAATTTGATTTGGCATTTTTACTTGATACTTATAACTCATGTGATATTCTGTAAAATGCCAATCTAAAGCTTATATGTCCGATTTTTGGCATAAACTGGGAATATATCTACCAAACCCCAAGTACAATTTTTACATCTACTTTTTTAAGATTCTGTTTCAAAGACATCTTTGAATTAGTATGTAATTGTTAATATAGGTAAAATCCTATTTTGTAGTAGTTCATTTATTATTTAGGTTAAACAGAGGAAATTATGGAAACATTAGCATTTTCCCATTTAGCTATCAATACAGAAAACTCTGACAATGAGTATACTGTTTGTGTAGACTTCAGCAACCTATCCACTGTTGGTGCAATGGGTTTACTATCTGTTGCTACTGTAGTTGGAGCAATGGGCGTAACTGCTGATTCTGCTTCTGCTCATGGTTATGGCTATGGTCGCTATAATAACTATGGTAGTTATGGTGGTTATGGTAAATATGGTCGTAGCTCTAGTAACTACTACAGAAAAGTTACCTACACAGAAGTTGTTCGTAAGTCTTACAATAAATCCTATGGTAGCTATGGTAACTACGGTGGCTATGGTGGCTATGGTGGCTACGACTGCTACTAAGCTTTTGAGATTATCAAAGTCCACGAATAGAAGAAACTAATCGAGGACTTTGATAATCTTCAAAAATATTCTGTATAAACAAGCTAGTTTACACGGTAGCTTGATAGTTCAACTAAGGAAATTATAAAATTTCCTAGTTTAAATTCTAAATTCAACTAAATTCTGCTGAAGTTGGTATACTTTACGGTATTATCAAACACGAAGCATACTATCATTTTGAGTGTTACACCGCAAAAATACCCAGAATGCTATGAGGCGATAGGGTAGGCACTTAGAATAATAAGGATGTCAAATATTATTACACAGGAATCATGGAAACATTAGCATATTCTCATTTAGCTACTGCAGAAGAAAATTCTACAGTAGAACTCAGTTTTGAAGGAGTAAACTGGAAAAGATTCTCTAGCTTAGGTGTAATGGGTCTTCTTTCTGCAGCTACTATTTTAGGCGCTCTCAGTACAACTGCTGACTCTGCTGCGGCTTGCCACCATACTTGTGGTTCAAAATATGGTCATCGTTCATACCGGAAAAGTTATCGCCCCCGCTATCGCCATGCTTCTTACCATGGTCGTCGTCATGGATATTATCTTTCTTATGGTAGCCGTGGACACAAAGTTGCTAAACTGCAACACCAACTAGGAGTTATGGGCTATTTCCACCATCACCGTGCTACTGGTTATTTTGGCCCGAAAACTAAGCATGCAGTTAAAGCATTCCAATATGATGTGGGCTTAAGACCAGATGGTGTTGTTGGACCTCGGACTATGGCTGCTTTAGGTTTCTAATGATAAAAATTTAGCATTATGCTGATGGGTTGAGTAAAATAGAAAAATCATCGTTTTTCATCTCATAGTCATTAATTAATGTGATACCAGGAGCAACAATGTTAGTAGATTAGATTGCTCTTGGTATTTATCGTAAGTTTTATTGAGATTTTGAAAAGTAGAAACACCGAGAGATTATTTATTTTATATAGTTACAGTAGATTTTATCAAACTTATAGTCTAGTTATTACAGACAAGATGACTGTCTTACCAAAACTGAGAATTGATAATTAAGCGATTAGGTTTAAAGCTTCTCTTTTTCTCCTTAATAGAGAGAAGTAAGATTTCCTGATGTTTAATTATTTCGGTTTTAACTAGAGGTTGATATTTGTCTTTCATAAAATTTAGAATCCACCATAACTTAAGAATCGGTGGGTTGACATAATCTCAAATTTGTGTATTAAAAAAACTAAGGGATATTTCTCAAACTTAGGATTTGAGCTTTAACTACCTTTTGATTGATGACTATGTTGGGTTGAACTTACTTAAAACCCAAATAATAGGGAAGGCAACCTTTGTTACTGGTCATGTCCCTTTGTTAATTTTTGTGGCCTAGTTGGATTAGCAATATACTCACCATAAAACAAACTAAATTTTCCAAAATTTTTCAACCAATGGAGAATAGTTTGTCTAATATATTGAATAAGTGTGTGGTACTGGTTAACTCGAAATGCAGGAGTCCTTAACATATTTCCTACTCCTCATAATTTAGTGAAATTGTAGTTGTATATACTATTCTAAGATCCTTTTTAATAATTTAGGGTAGTGTTCTTAATTAAATTTAATAAAGTTAGGGTTTCCTGAAAAAGTATATTAGCCAGGGAAGGGGACAGGGAAAAGTTGAGAGTATCTGCTACGGCCAAATTTTCTGATAGTCAGGGTTAAAGTTTTACCATTTTGAGACTACAACAGCTAAAGACCAGATACTTTTTAACGACCTAAAAAAGTTGAAAACCTTTATATATAAAGGTTTTGATAAAAATTCAGCCAGCCCTAGTTAAGAGGAATAGGGAGTTATAGAGGAAATACACGGTTCCCGATAAATCGGAAAAATTATCCCTTATTATCCCTTGACTTGGGTGTTACAATGTCAAAGTTTCTACAATATGATATTCAATCACCAACTCCAAAAGCTATCATTTCTCCTTTTCGGAGACGATCCATATAATTTTGTAAATCCTTGGCTACTTGACCACATAAAAAATAGCCTCCCAAAATATTAGGAAAAGCCATTGACATTAAAGTAGCATCACTAAAATTAATGACAGAAGATGGGTTAGATACTGAACCGATAAAAGTAGCAATCAAAAACAAAATTTTGTAAATAATTAATCCTTTACCACCAGACAAATAATCCCAACAACGTTCGCCATAGTAGCTCCAAGAAATCATGGTAGAAAAAGCAAAACAGAAAACAGCGATCGCCAATAAAGTAGGAAACCAGGTAACAACACTACCAAAAGCAGCAGCAGTTAACTCTGCTCCTTTATTGGCTGACCGCAAAGCAGCAAATTCTTCAGCATTGTATACCTGACTAATGACAATTACTAAAGCTGTCATATTGCAGACAAGAATAGTATCAATAGAAGGTTCCAATAAAGCAACCAAACCTTCACGAATAGGTTCGTCACTTTTAGCCGCAGAGTGAGCGATCGCTGCCGAGCCAACACCAGCTTCATTAGAAAAAGCAGAACGTTGAAACCCTTGAATAATCACACCAATAAAACCACCTTCTACTGCTTCCGGAGCAAAAGCACCAGAAATAATAGTAGCGATCGCCCGAGGAATTTCCGTAATATTATTCAGCAGAATAAAAAGGGCAACTAAAAAATAAATCAGACACATTACAGGAACAAGAGTACCTGCTACTGCACCAATACGCTGAATCCCACCCAGAATTACTAAACCGACCAAAACTACCAAAACCAAACCATAAAGCCAACTAGGTAAACCTGGTAAGACACTGGAAATGGCACCATAAGACTGATTTGCTTGAAACATATTAGCACCACCGAAAGCAGCCAAAACACAAAATACAGAGAATAATACAGCGAGAACTCTGCCTAAAATTCCGTATCCCATTTCTGCTAAACCTGCTGATAGATAGCGCATTGGTCCACCAGAAATAGTACCATCAGGTTTAACAATGCGATATTTTTGAGCGAGGGTACATTCTACAAATTTAGTGGTCATGCCAAAAAAACCAGCGATCGTCATCCAGAAAGCGGCTCCAGGTCCACCAATACTAATAGCTATAGCGACACCCGCAATACTACCTAGTCCTACAGTTCCTGATAGTGCTGTAGCTAAAGCTTGGAAGTGAGTGACTTCTCCTTCATCTTCGGGGTCATCGTATTCACCTCTGAGGATATCAATGGCGTGTTTAAAAGCACGAATATTGATAAATTTCATTTTGATGGTGAAAAAAATTGCTCCAATTATTAACCATAAAACAATCAAAGGAAAACCACCGATACTGAAGAAAAGGATGCTAAATATTACTTTTACACAACTTGAAAAAATTTGATCGATGCTGTTGATAAAATTATATGCTGTTTCTAATTCTATTGCTAAAGCAACAGTTGGTATTAACTTAAATATAAGCATATACACCCAAGTTCCTCCTTTAATTTTTAACTTTACTTACTAATCGTTTGTATTAACTAGATACTTATACCATGAAACTCTAATTTTTTCAGGATGGCAATTCCCCTAAATCATTTTGAGCATCCGGACAAAGCTTAATTTTTTTGAGAAAAGAATTAGATATTTATTTGTTAATGGTTTTTTATATCGCTTATTCATGCTAGTATATTTTGAAAAAATCAAAATGCTTTTAAGTAAACATTGAGCTATTAGCTATTAGCTTTCTTACTATTATAAGGATAAAATTTTCTCGTTTAAATTATCTCTTTTTTCTGGGATTACCTGTAAGTCTACTCAGTCCTCTTGATCTGTGGAAGGCGAAATTTATACATTGATAACTCTAAATTTTGTTTCCGTAATCTCTCGTAAAATATCATTAGACATCTCCAGAAAAGAGGGAACAGGGAACCAAGAAGGTGGGAACAGTAAGAAATAATTGATAGTTTATGGATAAGAATTGATTTGATTGTTTATTTTTGGAGATGTCTATTAGAATCGCCAATGTCACGAGTAGCTATGCTATTATGAATAGTATAGTGTGTTTGAGGATCAAAATTACACCAAGTAATTGTTTCTGGAACTTCATTAAACATCGTCTTGCTCATCAGAATCCCTCCTGGTTTAAGAATGGGAGGAGCTGCCTGAAAAAATAGAGAGCGATCGCTACCAATGATACAATGCAAACAAGGAGCATCTAAAGCAATATCAAAAGAAGCATCAGGAATTTCAGTTATAGCAATGTGCGCACTTAATATTTACAAATTGCCGGAGGTGTCCAAGCAGCTCAAAGTTTTATATTATAGGCAATTTATTCTCCCAGTTAAGTGTTCCCTCCATACTTGTTCCCTGGGCGCAGCGCTATAATTTGAGAACATTGGTTTCTACGGTAAATTATTCTTTTTAAGAATAAATATCTATGAGAAACCGGGTTTCTGACTTTGATTTACTGAAATTATTTTTCCTGTTTGTAAACGTTGCATATAATTTTCTAAGTCTGTTGCTACTTCACCACAGAGGAAATAAGCTCCGAGTAAATTAGGAAAAGCGAGAGCTATTTTTATCGCATCAGCAAATTGAATGATTGCTTCTGGTTTAGTAATTGTACCCACAAAAATACCTACTAAAAATAACACTTTATATATAATTATACTCCGGTTTCCAAATAAATATTGCCAGGCAACTTGACCATAGTAACTCATAGAAATCATAGTAGATAAGGCAAACAAAAATATACAAACTGTCAAAACTAATGAAAACCAATTAATTGCAGAAGTAAAAGCAGCTAAAGTCAATTCCGAACCACCAAGATTAGCAAATTCTGGATTATTATAAATCCCAGTAATAATTACTACTAATGCAGTCATATTACAAATGATAACAGTATCAATAAATGGTTCTAGTAATGCCACAATACCTTCCCGAATAGGTTCATCAGTTTTCGCTGCTGCATGAGCGATCGCTGCCAAACCCAAACCTGCATCATTAGAAAAAGTGGCGCGACGGAACCCTTGTATTAGAGATCCGACTAAACCACCTGCCATAGCTTGAGGAACAAAAGCACCATGAATAATACTAGCTAAAGCATTAGGAATAGCTGTCAAATTAGCCAAAATTATCCATACAGCAGCCAAAAAGTAAATGCCACACATTATAGGTACAATAGTAGCAGCTACTACAGCGATACGTTTGATACCACCAATAATCACTAATCCTACTATTAATACTAAAACCAATCCGTAGCTCCAGGTTCTTTCGGCAAAAAATGGTATAACATTAGCAACGACTACTTGAGACTGATTAGACTGAAATATACTAGAGCTACCCAGTACCGCCAAAACATTGAATAATGCGAACATTCCTGCTAAAATTTGACCTAGATTTTTTTGTCCCATATTAGCTAAACCTTGAGACAGATAATACATAGGTCCTCCAGCAACTGTACCATCTGGGTTAAAAATGCGATATTTTTGAGCTAGGGTACACTCAATAAATTTGGTACTCATGCCTAGAAAACCTGCGATCGTCATCCAAAAAACTGCACCTGGTCCTCCTAAACTAATAGCAATACTAACTCCGGCAATATTTCCTAATCCCACAGTTCCAGAGAGAGCAGTAGCAAGAGCCTGAAAATGGGAAACTTCACCTTCGTCATTGGGGTCATCGTATTTGCCCAAAATAATATCTATAGCGTGTTTAAAGGCTCGAAGATTAATAAATTGCATTCGGAGTGTAAAAAATAGACCTCCGCTAATTAACCATAGTACAATTAATGGTATACCTTGCTCTCCTCCAATAGTATAGAAAATGATACTATCTATATTTTTTAATAAATCAGAAAAATTAGCGGAAATCCAATCTAACATTTAGTGTAATCGTTCCTAATTTAAACTTTAACATCAGTTGATTTTAGCACTTTAAAAAGGAAGAAGGAAGAGGGAAGAAGGCTGGAAATTTCCTATAGATATTAATCAGGACATATATAAAATCGAGATAATTACTATATCCAATTTATTGCGACTGGAACTCCGTGGAAGGAGGCAATCTTAGGGGTTTTTATTCTTACTGTGAAACTGCTGATTTAACTTATTTTGTTAACTCTAAAGTGGCTAAATGTTTAAAAGGATGGTTAAATTGTTTTTGCTCAAATACTAAAATAATAGTAATCAAATTATGTCGTTGAATGAATTAAAATTACGTCCTGCTACACCAGCAGATGTACCTGTGCTATTTGAGTTAATTAAAGCACTAGCTGAATATGAAAAATTATCTGATGCGGTGACGGGTAATCTTGCTTCTTTAGAAACTCATTTATTTGGTGAATCTGGTAGCGATCGCTCTAATTTTCGTCCTATTGCGGAAGTTATTATAGCTGAGTTTGCAGATAAACCTGTGGGTTTTTCTCTATTTTTTCATAACTTTTCCACTTTTCTCACCCAACCCGGAATTTATATAGAAGATTTGTTTGTGTTACCTGAGTATAGGGGACAAGGAATAGGAAAGCAACTGATAAGTTATGTAGCGCAGTTGGCAGTATCGCGAAACTGTGGGCGTTTAGAGTGGAGTGTTTTAGACTGGAATGAACCAGCGATCGGATTTTACCAACATATTGGTGCGTCAGTTTTAGATGAGTGGCGTATATGTCGTGTTACTGGTGATTCTTTGAGTAATTTAGCATCTGGACAAAAATTGTAGTCATATTAGACTTACACAAAAACTGTTTTTTGATTTAGTTGTTAGGATTTATGCAGAAACCGGGTTTATCAACTAAATTTGGTGGTTTTAACAACTATATTATGACAATAAACCCGGTTTTTTGGTTGCTTTGGGAAGTCCTGTAAATATCCAAGAAAATAATCTGAAGTCCGAATTAAATAACCTCCGGAAAACTTAATAACCAGAACGTAAAGCTAATCATAGACAAAATTATATAAGGAAGAATAATTATGCAGAAATTTCGTTGTGATGCTCCAAAAATGTTTTCTAAACCTCAACCTGGTGTAGTTGAAGAAAAAATTACTTCTGATGAACCTGGAAGAGTTAAATATAAAACTACATATTGGCCTGCTATGCTTTTTAGAGATGATAGTATGACTCTTGCTCCTGGTCAAGAAGTTGCAGTTGTTGGTCGTCAAGGAATTACTTTATTAGTACGTCCTCTTTAAGGAGAGGAGGAATGATGTGCCTTGAATAATTAACAATTAATAATTAACTAATAATTATCTATTCTTATAAATAAGAAGATTGACTAAAAGAATTTTTTTTCTTTTCTTGGTGGAGAGATAGCGTTAGTGAAACCCTATCTTGCGACTGCTTTTTATAGATAATTAGGGTTTCCTGAAAAAGTCTTTTTGCTCTTGGTAGGGAGTAGGAAGTAGGGAGTAGGGAGTAGGGAATAGGGAGTAGTTAAAAGTTAGGAGGAATAGGAGTTATAGAGGAATTAGTTGTAAGAATTGTCTGTTAATTTTTCTACTCTTGTGTGAGCCTTATCTGCTAACTTTGTTAACCTTTTTGGCCTAAAAGTTGGTACTTTTTTTCCCACCTAAAGTTGCTCAAACCATTAGTATGTCAATGCTTTTATATTTAAGCTGAAAAAGTCTTAATAACTAAAGCCTTATTGATTCTTCCTTTTTTGAGTTAAGTTTGCTAGTCTTTGAATTTCCTCTAAAGGTAAATCTAAATATTCAGCAATAGTTTCTAAAGTTAAACCTAAACGCATCATATTAGATATATACCTTATTTTGTCTTCTATTTTGCCTTCAGCTTTCCCTTCAAGAAAAGCTTCTTGATAAATTTTAGTTTTTTTTCAATTCACTTAAACCTAACATTGCTTCAATCTCCTTTCTAGTTTTTTTGGGGTAACTTATAAACGATAATTGTTTGAATTAGCTTAATTAAATCTTCTTGAATCTTTGGCTTAATAATTTTCTTTTGAGCTTGAGAAATTAAAGATTTAGCCAAATTAATCCCTTGAGTTTCTGGCTCAATTACCAGTTTAACAACTCCTACTCCTAATGAACCACTTACAGTTTCTGCCAAAAAGTTTTTCGACGGATGAAAAATCAGAAATTAAATTGTTGTTAAAACAATATATTCGCCAAGAAAGACAACCAGAGATTTATGAGTATTTCCAGTTAGCTAAAATTGAGCAAAAAAAAATGATACTTGCAGTTTTCCTCTACAATTAATAATCTCAGAAAATTCAGAGAGGAATAATTATAGAAGTTAATTTTATTTACTCGTTTAAACCTGCCTTAAAATCGCAACCTAATCTACAACAAACTTCTTCCTTGTTTACCAAAAATTTGTGTCTAAATCCTGTCTTTTTAAGGGGATAAAAAAAATTCAATTTAGGATTTTAATTCTAATGCTTTAACCATAGGTACAGATGCTCAAGTACAATAATACTAAACTAAGCTACATAAGTTTTTGTTGGGTTCGAGGTACCCTTAACCCAACCTACTAAATTTAGACAAAATAGCTATAGCCTTTTCTCTTAGATCGCTAAAGCTCTTCTTCTTTCTTCTTCCCTTTTAATTACCTTGACTAAAGGGTAAATATTCATTAATTCTATCCATTTCTAGCTGCTCCATTTCATTAACTTGATCGATATAAGACAAAAATATTTTTGACAAACGATTATGATAAAATCTGTGCATACTGTAGTTAGGTCTAGCAGGAAAACCACGACGCTTTTTATGTCTGCCTCCAGCTCCGGGGTCAAAACTATTAACACCATGTTTGATCGCCCATTCTATTGGTGCATAATAACAAGCATCAAAATGTAAACAGTCTATTTCATAACTACTACCCCAATATCGTCCGTAAAGGCGATCGCCTTTGGTAATACAAAATGACATTCCGATTGGAAATCTATCATCTTCTTCACTATAACCTGCTACAAATAACACCCGATGACGAAAGTCGTGATGTAATTGTTCAAAAAATCGCTTCGTCAGATATTTGCTACCCCACCAACCAAATTTATCACAGGTACTTTCATAAAAAGTATACATCTTAGAAAACAATAGTTTCGGTATTTCATCTCCAGTGAAAGTCTGCATTTGTAAACCTGCTTTGGCTACCGCTTTCCGTTCCCGTTTAATATTACGACGTTGGTTAGCATTAAATACTTTTAGATAGTCGTCAAAAGTTTGATAACCTTCATTTTGCCAAATATAACTATGATGCAGCCAACTGGCAAAACCATTACGTTTAATTATAGGATACCATTCTGGATCGACGTAGAGAAAATGACATCCAGAAATATTGTGGCGATCGCAAAAATTATCAATCTCACTAACCATCATCCCTGTTATTTCGTCTTCATCTTCCCCAGGTGCAATCAAAAATCTATACCCCTCAGCAGGAGTAAATGGCGACATTCCTAATAATTTCGGGTAATATTCAATACCTATGCGATCAGCAATTTCGGCCCATTGATGGTCAAACACAAATTCACCTTGACTGTGCCCTTTAATATAAAGTGGAGCTGCTGCTATTAATTGTCTATCTCGCCATACTGTTAAATGTTGGGGTAGCCATCCACTTCTACCACCTACACTACCAGAAGTTTCCATATTGCGCAGCCAGTCCCATTCTAAGAAAGGAGTTTTTAAAGGTTGGGCTAGAGCATCCCACTCTGGTTTGGGGACTTTTGCTATTTTACCAATCCAGGCTAGAGAATATTCAGGTTTAGACTGTTGGATCATTTTTCACTCTCATCGGCATATCCAATATCTAAGTTAATCTATTATTTCGTAAGTTGACCTGATGTAGTCAGAAGTCATAATTTAGAAGTCAGAAGTTAAGATATGAAAAAGGCAGTGCATTTCATTAGACATCTCCAAAAATAAAAAGTAAAATCAATTCTTCTTCCCAGTTAAGTGTTCCCTCCATACCTGTTCCCTTGGTTCACTAATAGATTTATTCAGCATAGATTTTGATAGTGATCGCAATATTTTGGAATGATTTCAGTTCAGGAGAAATCAGGAAAATTAGGACTAAATTTAGAATCTAAATATGTGTTATTTTCTAACACATATATTTGCAATTTTCCTTGATTAAATCTCTATAATTAACCCACTTTTAAACAATTACAGCAATTTCACGCCCGCCCGTGAGGTACAAAATTTTATTTAGTAATTTTAGTAACACAATCTTCGGTGGTTGTTACAGCAAACGAAGGCTGAACTGGAGTAGGTGTTAAGTGTACCTCACCATCCTCATGCATTGCTATAATAATTACTTTTTTTTATAGAGAAGAGGATTGCTATAGTAGCATTTTTGACTTCGCTTTGGAGCCTATTATTAAGTGGGGTTTATATAAGCAAATAGTATTATAGGACAGTAAGCATTCAGCATTCAGCATTCAGCAGTCAGCTATTAGCTTTTGGAGCCAATCTATAATTTTCAGAAATAAATACAGGACTTATGCAAAGGCACTATATATAGAGTCTAGGTGCGTTGTGCGTTGTGAGCTTTTCATGTCGCGTAGCGAAACACACCCTACTGGAGTGTTTCATCTAAAATGGTGCATTAGGGAGTAGGGGAGTGGGGGAGTAGGGGAGTAGGGGAGTAGGGGAATAGGGGAATAGGGGAATAGGGGAATAGGGGAAAAAGATTATTGCCCTTGTTTCGTCCCTCAACCCAACCTACAGTTATTGCACTATTTAAGATGAAACGGTCCACTACCAATAGCTTACGCAGAATAACGTAATTCTGTCATGGCGGGACTCGCAGCGCCAGCGACAGCGTTTCGCTCCGCGACATGGAAAGCGCAGGATTCCGGACCGAAGGCAATCTCAAACCTTGAAATTGCGTTCCTGATGCGTAAGTCCCGATCAAGAGAAATGTTTATAAAGTATAGTCTTAAAGATGAGATTTACATCTAAAACCAAAAAAAAGCTGATAGCTGATGCCTGATGGCTGAATGCTTACATGACACCCCATTTATATAGTACAAAGTTACTAAAAATGATTGAAAGTGCATAATTTTTCTCACTTTGTAACATTAATTAACTAGAACAAATCAATCACGGGTGAAATAATAATGGCTCAACAATCTTTTGAACACTTGGTCAAAAATAATAGTGCTAAAGCTGGTTGGAATATTTCCAAATTAAATGACAAACAAGCTATGCTAAAGTTCATTATGGATTCTGGCAGGGTGCAAAGGGTTTATATTACTAAATTTGATTCTATTTTAGAATTTTCGGTTCCTAGTGCTGCTGTATTTGAATGTTTAGATGATATTCCTAATCTTATTTCTAGTATTTTATTAACCAAAAATACTCAATACAAAATCGGTGAATGGTTTGTAGAAAATATTCAGGATAAGTTAGTTTATTCTATCATCCAAAATGTGAATATAGATTCTATTAATTTTGGTTATTTTATTAGTTTGGTGCATTTTCTAGTTTCAGAATGCGATAAATTTGATGGCTTTTTAGCAGAGTTATATCAATATAATCAACATATTAATTCGGCTAATTTTTCTGTTATATAGCAATTCTAAATAGGTTGTAATATTTTATTGTAGGGGTTTAGTCTCCAAATCATGTATGGGTGGTTTGGAAACCAAACCCCTACCGTTTTTTTCATCAATCTTTTCTTATGGGTATAGTTATAGTAATGCATGAGGATGGTGAGGTACACTTAACACCTACTGCGGTTCAGCCTTCGTTTGCTGTAACAACCACCAAAGGTTGTGTTACTAAAATTACTAAATAAAATTTTGTACCTCACGCGCGGGCGTGAAATTGCTGTAAGTAGGGTTTGCTTATGGAAAGTCTTTTTGTTGAAGTAGGGAGAGAGCAGGAAGTATTAAGTGATTAATTTCAGCGATCGCTACTGACAAGTGATAAATGAAGTCTAGAATCCGGAACCTCTTTTACCATTAGGCAAAGTTGTCCACCAATTAGTTTTTGCTGTCTCTAGTTGACTGTTACTTACCATTGCATTACTCAGATTAGCACCAGACAAATTTGCACCATGTAAATTTGCACCATTCATATAAGCACCTGTCATATCTGCGTCCTGCAAATTAGAACCTGCCAAACTAGCTGTACTTAAATAGGCTTTAGTCAAGTTTGCATTTTTGAGAATAGTATCAGTTAAATTAGCATGGCCAAAATTAGCTTCAGATAAATCCGCACCTTCTAGATTAGCTTCATGGAAATTTGCTCCATAAAAATTGGCTCCAGACAACTTAGCGTTACGCAAATTAAAGTTACTTAAATCACAATCAGCAAAATCTCTTCTACCTCTGATATAAGCACTGCGCAAGGAGGCAGCAGTCCATTTTGTGGGAATTGCACCACCTAATTCTGTTGTATTACTTGTTTTGTTTTTTGAGGATAAAGAAGATAATGCTGCATTAGTTGCTTTCTTTTTTGGAGATACTGTGGTAAAGTATCCTTCTGTAACATCTTCCTTCATCTTCAAAGATTTGGGTGGAACTGGAGGTCTAGGAGCTTTATTCAAACGATTCTTGCGTTCTCGAATTTTTTGAGCAATTTTAGTGCCGGGAGAAATTAATGAAACATCATTGTTATTATCATTAAATACAGTATTGTTATTATCATTAAATACAGTATTGTTATTATCAGTAAATACAGTATTGTTATTATCAGTAAATACAGTATTCACAGTTTCATCGGATTGAGGTTTAACTTGTTTTTTCTTTGTTGTTTTTGTATTCAAAGCTGCTAAAAGTTCTGGAGCTGACTGGAAGCGATGTTTTACAGAAACTTCTAGCATTTTCTCCAAGATTTCCCCAAATTTATCGCTAACATTAACTACAGGACGCCAGAGAATTTCACCATTAGTTCGATTGTAACCAAGACTTTTTGGACTTTTTCCTGTCAGCAAATAAATAGTAGTTACTCCCAAAGCATAAATATCGCTTGCATAGACAGGTCGTAAAGCCATTTGTTCTGGTGGAGCGAAACCTGAAGTACCTATGGAGATATTTGTAAAAGCAGTTTCTCCTGTACCAGTTGATATGTGAGTTTGACTAACATGGTCTTTCACAGCGCCAAAGTCGATCAAAACTAAATTACCACCTTGACTCCGCCTGATAATATTTGCAGGTTTAATATCTCGGTGAATCACTCCTTGAGTATGGATGTAATCTATCAGTGGCAAAATATCAATCAAAAATTTTCGCGCTTTTTCTTCAGTAAACAGACCCTGTTTTTTGACTTCCTGTTTTAAAGTTGAACCACTCACATATTCTTGAACTAGATGAAAATGTTTCTTCCATTCAAAATAACCTAATAAGCTGGGGATTTGGGGATGGTGGCCAATTTTTCCCAGAGTTTCAGCTTCTCGCTCAAATAGCTTTCTTGCCATTTCTAATACACTAGCTGTTGTCGTAGATGGGCGCAATTCTTTGATTACACAAATCGGGTCTCCTGGTAAAGAGATATCTTTGGCTAGAAAAGTTGCTCCGAAACCTCCTTTGCCAAGGGGTTGAACAATTTCATAGCGATCGCGCAGTATTAACTGCGAACCACAAGTTTGACACTTTTTAATACTATCTGGATTTTGAGGTTGAGGACAGTTAGGGTTTGTACAATAGCTCATCTTAAGTATATTAAGAATTATATTTTAATTTAATTTTTCTTTAAATGACTAATCTCTAAACGACTAATCTCTTTATAGCAAACTTACTAGACAAAGGCCAATTCTTCAGGATTTGACCGAGGATAAATATATAGCGCTACGGGCAATTTCAGATAGGGGAACTGTCGAATTGGCGACTTATAGAAGTCAGAAGTCATAAATTAGAAGTTAGAAGTTGTTTTGGTAAGGGAGATTTGAGCAACGCTCCAAAAACGTCTCGCCGATCAAGGGGGGGGGTTGCACGACCTAATATATTGCTCTGCTGATTAAATCTAAAAGAATTGACAGATAAAGATTAAAGGCTTTTTTGGGTAACCAACAAAAAGTGCCGAGAAATTACTAAATTAATCTTTAAAATTCTAGATTTTTCCTCACTAATGGAAAAAATGTAGAAAAAGTAACACTTGTAACTATTTCCTATTACCCCCATACCTATTGCCTAAGCCCACTAACAGACTTTTGAGTAACCCCAATTATTTTGATAAACTGCAGTTTAAACGCTTAATAGCTTATTCTCTCTTCTCTGTTCCCTCTTGCTGTAAAAACCAGGAAATTTGGGACACGACTCGAATAAGACTGCTATATCTAAAATAATATCTAAAATTCGGGACAACATTAAAGCTTGTGCGACAGAGACTCTTGTCTGTTGATAGAGTTTCTCAAGGAAGGGAACACTTAACTGGGAACAGTATAAAAAGTTTATCTGTCTCTCAATGCTTTGAGATTTAATCAGCTAACCCTAACTCCTGATTCCTAACTTCATGACTCAACCATCAGAGAGATAAAATGTTACTTGAAGTTATAAATATGGCCTAAGAGCCAGATATAGCAGTTGCCATGAGTGTTAGAAGATTTGCCAACTCTCAAATTTAGTCAGAGACAGAATTTTACTTCTGACTTCTGACTTCTGACTTCTGACTGCTGTTATATTTGCTCTACTATGCCTCAAGATTGGGAAATATTAAAAGGATGCGTATCTCTCTAAAATGGTTGCGGGAACTGGTAGATATCAATATTACTCCAGAAGAATTAGCTGAAACTCTGACAATGGCAGGCTTTGAGGTGGAAGAAATAGAAGATCGAAGCACTTGGTCAGCAGGAGTAGTTTTAGGAAAAATCCTAGAAGCTAACAAGCACCCCAATGCTGATAAACTTCAAGTTTGCCAAGTGGACATTGGTAAGCCAGACCTATTAAATATTGTCTGTGGAGCTGCTAATGCTAGGGCAGGTATTTATGTTGCAGTAGCTACCGTCGGTGCTTATTTGGCTGCCATTGATTTAAAAATAAAAAAAAGTAAGCTACGGGGAGTTCCTTCGGAAGGAATGATTTGTTCTTTAACAGAACTGGGCTTAACTAAGGATTCTGAAGGTATTCATGTATTTGAGCTAGAAAGCCCCCAGTTGGGTTCTGATGTAGGGCCTTTGCTTGGTTTAGATGATGTAATTTTAGACTTGACAACAACAGCAAATCGTGCTGATGCTTTGAGTATGATTGGAGTAGCCCGTGAGGTTGCTGCTTTGACTGGATCATTATTGAGAATACCAAATGTTTCTGAAATTGTTATTCCAGAACTCAATACTAATAGTAGTATCAAAATCGACATCTCAGAATCCGAAGCTTGCCCAATTTATATTGGTACTGTGATTGAAGGGGTAAAAGTTGGTCCTTCACCGGAATGGTTGAAACAACGATTGGAGTCTGCAAACATAAGAGCGATTAACAACATAGTAGATATTACTAATTATATTTTGTTAGAGTGGGGTCAGCCACTTCATGGGTTTGACAAAGATAAGATTCAGTTTATCACAGACAATCAGCTCTTGACAATTGGAGTACGCTATGCTAAAGAAAACGAATCTCTGATTACTTTGGACAGTCAAAAGCGCACCCTGGAAACTGAAACTTTAGTAATTACAGCTAATGATAAACCAATAGCTTTGGCAGGAGTAATGGGTGGAGAAGAAACAGAAGTAGGTGAGGGTACGACAAATCTATTATTAGAAGCAGCAATTTTTGCTCCTATTGCTATTCGTCGTTCAGCTCGAACTCAAGGTTTACGGACGGAAGCTTCTACCAGATATGAACGGGGAGTGAATCAAGCAGAGTTAGGATTAGCTTGTCGTCGTGCTATTCATTTAATTACAGAGTTGGCTGGAGGAACGGTTACTCATCAGGAGACTTTTACTAATCAAGGAGATGGTATCACAGGAACTAGAGAATTATCTCTGAGTCTGGATCGCATTAACGAAGTTTTAGGACCATTGAAGCGTGGAGAAAACACTTTAGAGCAATCTTTTTTGCAACCAGAAGAAGTTGAAGGTATTCTCACTTCTTTAGGATGTAGTTTGGTGAAAACGGAAGCTAGAGAGACAGTAGTTTGGAATGTCACCGTACCTCCCTATCGTTATCGAGACTTGGAACGAGAAATAGACTTGATCGAAGAAGTTGCCCGGTTGCACGGATATGATAATTTCTGTGAAACTTTGCCAAGTAAAGGTGCAGCAGGTTATTTGCCACCAGAACAGTTGGCAGTTCGTACTCTGCGGAGTGCTTTGCGGGGTGCAGGGTTAACAGAGTTGATGCACTATTCTTTGGTTAAGCAAGGTGGGGAAAATCAAATTGCGATCGCTAACCCTCTATTTGTAGAATATTCAGCTTTGCGTACAGAACTTTTAACCGGACTTATTGATGCTTTCCAATATAACTTGGAACAAGGAAACAGTACATTGAGTGGGTTTGAAATAGGTCGTATTTTCTGGAAAGAGACAGAAAAATATCACGAAGCAGAAGCGATCGCCGGAATTATTAGTAATGGTGGCAAAAGTTGGACGCGGGGTGGAAAGGAAGAACCTCTGACTTGGTTTGAAGCAAAAGGAATTTTAGAACAAGTTTTTGAGCGACTTTATTTGAAAGTGGAGTACAAAGCATGTTCTGAAAATTATTTGCTGCATCCAGGTCGCACAGCATCATTATGGTTGCAAGGTAAATATCTTGGCATTTTTGGGCAACTACATCCTCAACTACGGCAAGAGCGAGATTTGCCGGATGAGGTTTATGTTTTTCAACTTGACTTAGCAGTACTGGTGTCGGTAATGACTCAAGGAAATATTGTCAGACGGAAGTTTAGTGCTTATTCTACATTTCCTCCAGCAGATCGAGATATTGCTTTCTTTGTACCAGTTGAGGTATCTGTTAATGAAATTAAACAGGTAATTTCTCAAGCTGCTGGAAAATTATTGGAGTCGATAGAATTATTTGATGAGTATCGGGGTGAAAATGTACCTGATGGTCAAAGAAGTTTAGCTTTTCGGTTAATTTATCGGGTGAGCGATCGCACTCTGACTGATGAGGATATTGATCCGGTACAACAAAAAGTAAGAGATGCTTTGGTTGATAAACTGAAAGTCAATCTTAGGAGTTAAATCCCCCCTACCCCCCTTTGAAAGGGGGGATAGCCTAGAGTAGGGGGGGCGGGTCTGGCTAACTCAAGGTGAAGAGCTATAGCGCCCTAGCTAGACCCGCCCCTACTTTAGGGGGGCGGGTCTGGCTAACTCAACATGAAGAGCTATAGCTCCCTAGCTAGACCCGCCCCTACAGTAGCTATGCTTTATAAACATCTTTCTTAAGTTTTAAGCACCATATCTAGGGTGGCTGCGTAAGTCCTGCTAAAATGAAAACCGCTGCCAAGAATGTCTAGTTCAATAGTTACACTTTAGAGGAAGAAAGGTATCCCCCTACCCCTCTTTGAAAGGCGAGAAAAAATGAAAACGGTAGGGTTTTGGTCTCCAAACCCCTAGGATATTTTCTGCCTTTGATTTTACATGGTTAATCGTTATTATTTTATGTGTTAACATTAAAAAAAATCAATTAGATAATTTTTTATATGGCAATTTTAAATTAGTGGTAACAAGTTTTACAATAGTTGATTTAACTGATAGCTGACGGCTGTTACGTTAGAGCATAGACTAATGATAAATCTTAGACTAGAAAATGTTTTTCTAACTGTTTCCTATTCCTTATTCCCTGCTATAAAAAGTTAAAAATATGAACTTTTTCCATAAAAATAACAAATCACCAAAAAATACTCATCCTAAATTTATACTAAGACCAATCTTATTAATTATATTAGGTTACTTAGGTAACTACTTCAAAATACACTTGTTTTTTGGAGTAGATTTTCTCTTCGGTAGCATCGCAAGTTTAATCGTAATTTATCTCTATGGAATTAGATGGGGTACTTTCGCAGCTTTGATTATTAGTACCCATACTTATTTTTTATGGGGTCATCCTTATGCAATTATTATTTTTACTCTAGAAGCAATGTTTGTTGGAATAATGTTAAAACGACAACATTATAAAAATATGGTTTTGCTAGATGGAATATATTGGATTTTTCTGGGGATGCCTCTAGTTGTATTATTTTATAAATTTGTGTTGGATGTAAGTACAACACAAACTATATTAATCATGTTAAAACAATCAGTTAATGGCTTTTTTAATTCTTTAGTTGCTAACTTGATTATTACTTATTTACCAATAAATAAACGGGTGGTTTTTTCTAGAGCAGAAAAATATTCTTCATTTCAACAAACTATCTTTAATTTGTTAATAGCATTTATTTTATTTCCAGCTTTAACGCTCACTATATTTAATGGAAAACATATAGTTTATACTATTGAAAGCAATATTGAACAAGATATAATAACAGCAAAAGCTCCTCTGATAAATAACTTAAAATCTTGGTATGAACAACATTTTAACGCTATAGTAGAATTGGCAAAAATAGAAAGTGAAACAGACTATCAGAAAATAGAAACTTTACAACAAATTATATCATTAATCAAAAAAACATTTCCCTCTTTTCTTAAAATCTATGTTACTGATGTTAGTGGCGACATAATTGCTGCTGAACCCGAATTTAATACATCCGGGGAATCAATGTTGAAGATAAATATAGCTGATAAGTATAATCTGAAGGAGATGGCAAAAACCCTAGAACCAAAAATTACAGATGTTCATCGAGATCGAGCTTCTGATGTACCCCATATTGGTATTGCCATACCAATAGTCAGAAATAATGAGTTTGCAGGTATGGCTTATGGTTCTCTGAATTTAAGTGAGGTTAGTAAATTTCTGACACTAAATACTGATGCAAATGGATCGCAAAAAACACAAGCAATACTCGTAGATACTAACAACTATATAATTGCTGACAGTAATTCGGTAGTGACTACGGAGCAAAAGTTCGACCTCTTGGAAACAGGAAAAGTTTCCTATCATGGAGATATTTTTCAGTGGCAACCAAAAACACCAGGAATAGCAGCAGTGAAACGCTGGAAAGAATCATTTTATGGAATGCAAGTCCAGGTAAGTGCAGATATTCCTTGGAATTTATATATTAAGCAACCCACAGGACCTTATATTAATTATTTAGATGTCAGCTACATTAGAAATCTAACGACGATGCAAATAATAGCAGTCTTAGGATTAATTGCATCAGTTTTAGTTAGCAAAAGATTAGTAGCGCCGATGTTAAAACTGGCAAAAGTAACTACAGACTTACCCCAAAAACTGCTGCTGGAATCAGCTTCTACAGATTTGCCACATAGTAGAATTGCAGAAATTAATATCTTGACTGCTAACTTTCAGTTCATGGTAATAGCATTAAAAGAAAAGTTTATAGAAATTAAGGAAACAAATGCGAGCTTAGAAAAACGAGTTGCGGAAAGAACAGAGGAACTTAAGAGTAAAAATGAAGCTTTAAGTGCAGAAATTATCCATCGTCGTCAGATAGAATCTATTTTGAATGTACAGCAAGAACGTTATGAACTGGCTGTTTCGGGGACAAATGATGGCATCTGGGATTGGGATATAGGAACAAATGAAGTTTATTACTCACCCACATGGATGAGAATTATTGGTTACGAAGACAACCCACTTCCTTATACCTTTTCTACTTGGTCAGATAATGTACACCCAGAAGATATAGAAGGAGCAATTAAAACTGTAGAAGCACACTTAGAAGGAAAAACAGATCGTTATGAGCATACCCATAGGATGAAACATAGAGATGGGTATTATATATGGATATTTGCTAAGGGTAAATGTATTTACAATGAGGAAAATCAACCTTATCGTCTGGTTGGTACAATCACAGATATTACAGCAAAGAAAGAGGCAGAAGATGAATTGAGAATAGCCAAGGAAGCAGCGGAAGTTGCTAACAGAGCTAAGAGTGAATTTCTGGCAACTATGAGTCACGAAATTAGAACTCCGATGAATGCGGTTATTGGGATGACAGGTTTACTTTTGGATACACCGCTAAATGAACAGCAGCAAGATTTTGTGGAAGTTATCCGCAATAGTGGAGATTCTTTGTTGGTTTTAATTAATGATATTCTTGACTTCTCTAAAATTGAGTCTGGGAAATTAGATTTAGAAGAACAACCTTTTAATCTCCGAGGTTGTATAGAGGAATGTTTAGACTTGTTTGCTGCCAAAGCAGCCGAAAAAAATTTAGAGCTAGCTTATTTAATAGATGCAAAAACTCCAGAAGTTATAGTTGGGGACATCACTCGCTTGCGCCAAATATTAGTTAATCTTCTCAGTAACGGGGTTAAGTTTACGGAGACTGGGGAAGTAGTTATATCAGTTAGTGCTGCACTGGAAAAACCAGATTTCAACTCTGTGAAAAACTGGTATTGCCCTCTACCCAATGAAAGTCAGTGTCCTCAACCAAATAGTTCCTGTCCTATTTTCTATAAAATACAATTCGCGGTCAAAGACACTGGTATTGGTATTGCTAAAGATCGCCAAAATCGTTTATTTAAACCTTTTAGTCAAGTTGATGCTTCCACAACTCGTCACTATGGTGGTACGGGGTTGGGGTTGGCTATCAGTAAGCGGTTAGCTGAGGTTATGGGAGGAAAAATGTGGGTGGAGAGTGAAGCAAATATTGGTTCTACTTTTTTCTTTACGATAGTATCTCCAGCTTTTCCCAATAGTTCATGTTTGGAGGAGGATAATAGAAATAAGAAATTATTACAGAATAAACATTTGTTAATTGTTGATGATAATGCTACGATTAGACAAGTGCTGACACTTCAATCAGGAAATCTGGGCATGGTTTCCCAAGCTGTAAGTGGTGGGGAAGAAGCGCTCGACATCTTAAAGTCAGGGGAGAAATTTGATGTTGCTATTTTAGATATACGAATGCCGCGAATGGATGGTATCAGTCTAGCTAGGGAAATTCGTCAGCTACCACCTTTTGAAAAATTGCCTTTAGTTTTTGTTAGTTCTCTAGGTGAGATAGAATCTGCAAATATTACGGCTAATATTGATTCTTCTGTTTATCTAAATAAACCAATTAAGCAATCTCAACTTGAGAAAATTTTAATCGGAATATTAACAGGAAATGTGGTTGATAGTACCCGAAAAATTGAACTTGAATCAAATGTTAAGTTGGCAGAAACATTACCTCTGAAAATTCTCTTAGCTGAGGATAATGTGGTTAACCAAAAAGTAGCAGTTAATATTCTGAAAAATTTAGGGTATCGAGCTGATATTGTTGCTAATGGTTTTGAGGTTTTAGTAGCTTTACATCGTCAGTTTTATGATGTAGTTTTGATGGATGTACAAATGCCAGAAATGGATGGTTTAAGTGCTACACAGCACATTTGTTCTGAATGGGTAAAAGAGGAACGCCCCCGCATTATTGCCATGACTGCTAATGCTATGCAAGGCGATCGCGAAAAGTGCTTAAATGCTGGCATGGATGACTATATTACGAAACCAGTTCGCCGAGAAGCATTGATTACAGCTTTAAGTAAATGTAGTGCTTTACAAAAGGAAATAGTTAAAGCAGAAAAAGTAGATATAACGGAATCAGAAGAGGCGGTGGATACAGGAGTGTTGGAAGAGTTGAAGGAGATGGCAGGAAATGATTCGGAAATGGTTGTTGAAATCATAGATTGTTATTTGGAAGATTCACCTAAACTTTTGGATGAAATTAGTCAAGCAGTTCAAGAAAAGGATTCAGAATTATTACGAACGTCTGCTCACAGCATGAAGTCTAGTAGTGCTTCTGTTGGTGCTATCAAGTTGTCTCAGTTTTGTAAGAAATTAGAATATATAGGACGTGGGGGAACTACAGAGGGAGCAAATGTAATTTTCTCTGAAGCTAAGGAAGAATATGTAAGAGTTGAGGCTGCTTTACGAAATGAACTTTTAATAATGAATAATTAATAATTAATAATTAATAATTGGGGTTTATTTCTCGTCTAAAAAGAAACCCGGTTTCTAGCTTGGAAACCGGGTTTCTAGATGTAGGTTGGGTTAATGAATAATTAATAATTGGGGTTTATTTCTTGTCTAAAAAGAAACCCGGTTTATTTGAGAAACTGGGTTTCTAGATGTAGGTTGGGTTGAGGAACGAAACAAGGGCAAAAATCTAATGAATCATGAATAGTTGGGGTTTATTTCTTGTCTAAAAAGAAACCGGGTTTCTAGATGTAGGTTGGGTTGAGGAACGAAACAAGGGCAAAAATCTAATGAATCATGAATAGTTGGGGTTTATTTCTTGTCTAAAAAAAACCGGGTTTCTAGCTTGTGTATTAAAAAATTATACCCGATGTCTCGCCAAGCCAAGGATTTCAATCCTTGACTAATAGCTTAAGTCATCTTGAGATTACTAAATTATTTATCTGTCATTGTATAAATTCTTCTGGTGTGTCTGTTGCAGAAATTTCTAAACGGATAAATTCTGCCCATGCTGCCTCATTTAATAAGTTTAATGCTGCTTGACGATTTTGACGAGCGATCGCTTCTACAACCCCTCGCCATCTCAACCTTAAATCTTCTATATTTTCATCTGATTTATTAACTATATTTAACCAAGAAATTGCTTTCTCAAAAATCGGCTCATCAGGAGAAATTTGTTGAGAATTTAATCCATGAATAACTATTTTTAACCACACTGGAAAAAGTTCAATCCAATTATGATATTGTAATTTTTTTAGTGCTATTTCTGCCATATTTAAAGCACCCCAAATACAAATAGATTTAATAGCTAAATTAATATCTTGATTTGCAACTGCGGACTCCCATAATTTCTCAGCATGAGATTGAAATCTAGCTTGTAAATATTCATAAGCTGGCATAACACTGTCAACACTTGTGACTTTATAAACTGTCTCTCCGCGAAAACCTCTATCTCCTCGATAGGAAAGCCAATTATGAGAACCTGATAAATGAACTTTTTTATCGACTAATACTTCCTTAGCATGAGAATTTCCTAACCAAAATATCTGAGCTGCTGGTAAATCTTCAGGGGTTCTAATTGTTAATAATTTTTCCTCAATTTCCGGCGATATTGGTTTAGTTTCTGCTTCTTGTTTTTCGGCAATTCCATATCCGATTAAAATCCATACTCCATTATTTGCTAGCTTTTGTAAAAGTTGAATAAATTGCTGATCTACTACTTCCTCCGTCACCCAAGGAGAGTATATTAAAATCTGTTGAGTTGCTGCTTTGAGAGTAGATAAAAACTCTGGTCTAATTTGGCGATCGCGTAACAAGATAAATTCAGAATTTTTTGGTAAAGTTTTTCTGCCTTTCTCTCTAGTTTTTTTAATTATTTCATTTCCTTGTTGGCGAATTTTTTCTAGTCTTTCCTCAACTTTTTGGTTTTTTATTTCTAAAATTGATTCAGTTTGAAAAGCTATAGATTCAGAAGATAAACCAAATAATTCATTGAACAAAATTTCTCCCGATTCTACCATTTCTTGTAATTGATTTGATACCTGTTCTAAAATTTTATTTTCTTCTCTTGCTTGTAAAATTAATTTTTCTTCAATCACATCAAATATGACGAAAATAGAAATAGTTTTCCAGGCAATCTTTTCCGCATCTTTATCCACAGAAAAATCTGTAATTATTTGTCCTGATTCTGGTAAATGCAGACCTAAATTAGAATCTAAAATTTTGGTTCGTAGTTCTGCAATAGTCAAATTAGCAATATCAATAATTGTATTTTCAAAGGTTATAAAATCTACTAAATTTGGTAGTTCTAGAGATTTAGATGTTAAAGCCGAAAGTCGCCAATTAATTTCTGGAGAAAGAGAATTAGTAATAGCATAAATAAGTTTACTTTCTGGTGGTTGTGGCAAAGAACCTTTGCCATAAAAATCTTTCCCTTCAGAAGTTACCCTAATTCTAGAATCTGGTGGTATTATAGTTAAAGTTTGTAGAAATTTCAGAGTATTAGTAGTGTTTTGAATAAATATAGGGTCTAACTTCAGTATTTGGGCTAATTCTACTTCAGTTGGTGGGGGATTAAACTCAATACTTGCTCTGAGAATAAATTCCTCTAGAATATTGAAATCTCGTTCTTTAGTAATTTCAATTTGTACCGGAGTTTGATATAGTTGATAACAGAATTGACGGGCAGCAAAAACTGATAACCCAGGGCTATCTTTTTCGATTTTATCAGATAAACTATTTAATTCAGGGTCGATGTATTTAGTAGAAGATTCTAGAAACATTTTTAATAATTAATAATTACCTATTTTTATCAAGAAGAGGATTGACTAAAAGGAATTTAGAGACTAAACTCCTATATGTATTAATTATCCATTATCCACAGGACTTACCCATAAATATTTGGTATAGACAAATTCCATTTGCCCTCTTCAAGATAGGTTACTATTTCAGAATTTGCATAAATTCTAAAATCTATTATCAAAATAAGTATTATTTTGGGGTTGACAATTCGTGGGGTTAAGGTTAGTATTAGGACTTACACAAGACCGCTATATCTAGTAGGGGCGAACGGCCGTTCGCCCCTACAAATGGCGTATAATTTGATATTTTGCGTAAGTCCTGAGTATTAAAAGTAAGTATGACGGTGTTAAGACCCTTGACGAATGAATATTGGCTAGTTTTTGGTCATTTGTCGTAGCTTAGGGCTGGTTATAAGGTGGTTTTTTATCTTTGTATGGTATCCCAGATACACGGCTCCCAGAATCGCTGAAATGCTGATTATTTCCTTGTTTTTGGCTATAATATTTGAGTTAATGCTGATAGCGGAATTAATGAAAACATAAGGAAACCTTAGAAACCCAGTTTCTTCAAGAAACCGGGTTTCTGGGTCTAGTCCTTCATCCAAAGCAGAATTAAACGAAGAAAACTCCGTATGCCACGAGTAATATCAATTGACATTTTGCGTGGATTCGTAATGGTGCTAATGGTATTAGATCATGTGCGAATATTTTTCTCTAATGCTAACTTTGATCCTTTAGACCTTACCCAGTCAAACGTTCCTCTATTTCTCACCCGATGGGTGACTCATCTGTGCGCTCCCACATTCATTTTTCTAGCAGGAATAGGAGCTTATCTCTCTCTCAAACGTGGCAAAACCAAACAACAACTTTTTCAATTTTTGTTGCTGCGAGGATGTTGGTTTATTTTTTTAGATTTAACAGTCGTGCGTTTTAGTTGGAGGTTTAACCTGACAGACATTTTTTCTGTTGCTGGAGTATTATGGGCGATCGCTTGGTCTATGATTTTTTTAGCAGCAATAATTTATCTCCCTACTCGGATAATAGCAGCGATCGGAATTTTGCTAGTAGTCGGACATAATCTTTTTGATAACATACAAGCAGAACAATTAGGAAATATTGGTTGGTTATGGACAATACTCCACGAACGCAACATGATTGAACCAATACCTGGGTTTCGTTTATTTATTCTCTATCCTCTAATTCCTTGGATTGGAGTTATCGCATTAGGTTACGCTTTCGGAAAATTGTTTGAAATAGAAAAAATTAGGCGACTTCAGCTATTAAGAAAAATAGGTTTAAGTATGATAATTGCTTTTATTATCATTCGAGGCATTAACATTTATGGCGACCCCAATCCTTGGTCAATTCAATCTAACTTTCCTGATACCTTACTATCCTTTATCAACTGCCATAAATATCCACCCTCTTTCTTGTATTTATTAATAACACTTGGTCTAGCAATTATATTACTTTATTTTTTAGAAAGAACAAAAATAAATTATTATTTAAAGCCATTAATTATCTTAGGTCAAGAACCATTATTTTTTTATATTATCCACGTTTATCTAATTCATTTAACCGCTATTTTATTTGCCTTTTCTAGATATGTTATAAGACTTTTTACTTTCTCTCACTCAGGAATGAGTTTGGAGATAAAAGCTGTTCAGTATAATTTGCCAATGGTTTATTTAATTTCGATATTAATAACTCTGATTTTGTATATTATTTGTAATTATTTCACTAAATATAAGAAAAAGCACCGAGGTAAATGGTGGTTAAATTACCTATAAAGAGGAGAGGGAATAGACATCTCCAGAAAAGAGGCAATAGGTATGGAGGCAATGGGCAATAGGAAAAAAGAATTGATAATTTCTGTACGATAATTGATTTGATTTTTTATTTTTGGAGATGTCTAATTAAAAAAACTCTCTATTGCCAGAAGTGCTACTGATAACTGATAACTGATAACTGTAAAAAAACTCCCTATTGCCAGAACTTCTACTGATAACTAAAATGCCCACCTTACAAAGGTTTTATATTTGTATTTTATAGAGTTGCCATCTTCTATAATAGAAAACCCAAATAGTTAACTATAGCAATCCTAAATAGTAGACTGACACAGCTAATGAGTGTGCATTAGTAGAATAGGGAAGCAAAGTTTTTGTTGGGTTGAGGAACGAAACCCAACCTACATCTAACTGATGATATACTATTACCTTAACAAAATTAAGCTTTATGAGACTCACATTAAATTTATGGGTAATCCTTCTTATGCTCCCCCGTGGTTCCTAAAAAATGGTTTAGCAATGACTCTTTATGCAGCATTTTGGATACCTCGTTTTTGGGAAGAGACCACTAAATTTCCAAAACCTCCTTACCAAGACACAATTTTTATTGGTGCAAATGATGTGCCAATTTATGGTTGGATGGCTATTCCAGAAAACCCAAAAGGTACAATTATTGGAACTTATGGAATTACAGGAGAACTTGATAATCAATGGTTCTTAAAACTATTAGGACGTAAAGCTTATGCTCAAGGTTATGCCGTTATTTTATTTGATTGGCGTGCCCATGGTAGGACGGCATTATTATCACCAGCTCTAACTTCTGATGGGATTTATGAAGGAAGAGATTTTGTACATATTGCGGCTCAAGCAAAAGTAATGGGTTGCCCACCAAATTTTTGGTTTGCGGCCTATTCTTTGGGAGGACAACTAGCACTTTGGGGGGCAAAAGCCGCAGAAAATCTAGCTCCAGAATTAGGACTAACAGAAACAGATATTGGTGGTTCTGTAGTTATTTGTCCTAGTCTAGAAGCTCATCGTTCTCTCTCTTATTTAGACAGTTCTCCTTTAGGAAGACACTTGGATAAAGGAATTACTAAAAACCTGAAAAAATTAGCTTGGTCAATTCACGAACATCATCCAGATTTTATCAATCCAGAAGCAATTGAACGGGCTAATTCTATCCGTAAATTTGATGAAGAATTTATTATAACAGAATTAGGTTTTCCATCAACAGAAGCTTACTATCAAGCAACAAGTCCTTTATATTTTTTACCTCATCTTCAGAAAAAAACATTGATTATCTATGCAGAAGATGATCCATTATTTGACCCAACAATTGTACCAGATTTAAAAGCTGCTTGTAAAAATAATTCTGCTATAGATTTAATTTTAACTTCTTATGGTGGTCATGTGGCTCATGTTAGTAATAAATCATGTCAAAAAAGTGCGGAAGATCCAGATATTTGGTGGGCATGGAATCGAGTTTTTGAATGGATAAAACAACATGAAACATCAGCGTTAACTACTCCAGTTGCTGTCTAATAGTAAGCATTTCCTGTGGAATGGGCTCGCATTCAGCTATTAGCTATCAGTAATAAGACGCTGTTTTTGGTAGAGTCAAGACTTACGCAAAGCAATCAATAAACCGATTAAGACTGTAGGGGTTTGGTCTCCAAACCCTCTACAAACCAGGAATACATGAGATCGCATTTGAGATAATGTCCGCTAGCATTGGTTTTGTATAGAGAAGGTAAGGAAGAAGGAAGAAGGAAGAAAGAAGAAGCTTTAAGAGAAGAAAAAAACTTTAAAAAAGGTAGATATTTCTCCAATTTTTACACAAACGATACCAATGGACATGATATTATCAGGACTTACGCACGCGCAACGCAATTTTTCCGATACGAGCGACAGCGTTTCGCTGCGCGACATGAAGGGGTCGCTGTCCGTCAGGATAGCAATCTCAAACCCCTATTTTTCCTACCTCATGGCTTTAGTCCTAATTATTCCTTTGCAGGTTTATTTATTTGCTCAGATAAAGTTGATGTGGGAAATGGTTTGACTACAGACTTTTTGGAAGGTTTATTGAATGGTGCGGGTGTAGGAGAATCTGTGGGTTCTGGTTCCGTAGTTGGAGTCGGAGAATTTGTGGGTTCTGGTTCCGTAGTTGGAGTCGGAGAATTTGTGGGTTTCGGTTCCGTAGTTGGAGTCGGAGAATTTGTGGGTTTCGGTTCCGTAGTTGGAGTCGGAGAATTTGTGGGTTTCGGTTCCGTAGTTGGAGTTGGAGAATTTGTGGGTTTCGGTTCCGTAGTTGGAGTTGGAGAATTTGTGGGTTTCGGTTCCGTAGTTGGAGTCGGAGAATTTGTGGGTTTCGGTTCCGTAGTTGGAGTTGGAGAATTTGTAGGTTTCGGTTCTGTAGTTGGAGTTGGAGAATTTGTAGGTTTCGGTTCTGTAGTTGGAGTTGGAGAATTTGTAGGTTTCGGTTCTGTAGTTGGAGTAAATTGCGGTATAGGATTAGTTAAATCAATATCTAACTTGTAGTCAGTACCAGACAAACCAGGTAAAGGACTCAGAATAATTTTGTAGTCACCATCTATAGGTAAAATTCCTTTCCAATTAGATACTTTTTCAGAGATTCCATCCATTCCCTCCCCATCCGCTCTCAATAAACTCATCAATACCCCTTCTCCAGTCACTAATAAACTCAACTTTTGCCCCTGACTCCCAGAAATTATATAGCTAACAGTTTCATTTCCTTTCAAATTACCCTCAATAGATATAGGTTCCCCTGGTAATAATAGATCGAGACGTTCCTCTGAGGTCTCTAACTTCGGTGGAGTTTCAACAACAGAAGGAGTTTCTGTGATGGTTTCTGGTGTTGGGGATGGTACAGGAATAATTGATTCTGGTGGCAAAGTAGGCGATCGTGATGATTGAGCTGTTGGAGATGGAGATAATGGAGATGGAAATGATGGTGATGGAAATGACGGTGATGGAAATGATGGTGATGAAGATGGTGATGAAGTAATAGTTGGTAAATTTGGTACTGGACTGGGATTAATTTCAGTTACTTCCTCAACTTCAGGTTGTTGTTTGCGCTTGAGGAGCAAATTAACTGTACCCCAAGAAACCACCCCAGATAATAAAACTAATATTACTATTAAAGCAACTGCACTCCACTTATGATGATCGAAAAGGCTATCATTATCAGTATTAAAATTTTGATTTGAACCTACAACTACTGTCCCCACTTGAGAGAGAGAAGAGTTATTTGCTGCTTGGTTAATAGTAGGTGGTTGCTGAGACTTAACACTAGGTAATGTTGCCAAATCTTTCTCTAACTCTGTGACAGACTGATAGCGATCGCCTGGTTGATGACTTAACATTTTATTGATAATCTCAGCTAACTCTGGACTAACTGCTACCCACCGTTGCCAATCCCATTTTAATGTAGTTTGATCGATTAATACTTGGGGATCTTTGCCAGTCAATAGCACAACTATTGTAACTGCTAAAGCATATAGATCGCTACTTGCTGTTGCTCTTCCCAGTTGAATTTGTTCCCAAGGAGCGTAACCAACTTTTCCCACATTTGTCATTTCTACTGTTAAGTCAGGAGATTGAACTTTTGTTGCTATTTCCTTAACTACACCAAAATCTATTAATACTGGCATTTGGTCGGTTTCACGTCTGATAATATTGTCTGGAGATATGTCTCGGTGAACGATCCCAAAATTATGAATATGAGCTAGTACGGGTAATATTTGTGCTAAAAAAGTTAGCACTTCTGCTTCTGAGAACAAATTACTTGTCTGTTGACGCTCCTGTAATATAGTTCGATAGGTTTTGCCTACAACATAATCTTGTAATAAAAAAAGCCGTTGATTTTCTTCAAAGGTAGCTCTAAATTTCGGAATTTGGGGATGTTCAATTTGGTAGAGAATCGCTGCTTCTCTGGCAAATAGTTCTTGAGATTTTGCTACCACATTAGCATTTGTCTGTTGGGGAATAAATTCTTTGATGGCACAAAGTTCATTAAAACGACCTGTATCTTCCGCTAGATAGGTACGACTAAATCCACCTTGACCTAAAATACTAATTAAGCGATAGCGGTTTTGCAGAATTGTACCAATGGGAATAGGTAATTGCATAATAAATAATAATAGGTTTAATTTAAGATATTTGTTACAGAAATTATAAATAGATTGTCAGATTTTATGGTATAGATTTGGAGACTAAACCCCTACAGTTTTTTCTGACAAATGATTTCTGATGGCTATATTGGCTACTACTAAATGCTGAATAAGCTAATACGCACTTTTAAATGCGTATTAAACAAATTGAACTTTTAATTTAGCTTGCTCTTTACCATTTCTTGAACTTTTTTACCATCGGCCTTACCTTTCAACTTCTGCATTGCTGGACCCATAACTTTACCCATATCTTTAGCAGAACTAGCTCCTACCTGGACAATAATCTCATCTATTATTTGAGCAACCTCATCATCCGATAACTGTTTTGGCAGATATTCCTCAAGAATGGCCAATTCGGCCGCTTCTTGATCGGCCAATTCTTGACGACCTACTTGACTATATTGCTCTATAGAATCCCGACGTTGTTTGGCCAATCTGGCTAAGATATCCATTTCTTGAGTTTCTGTCAGAGAGTCCTTTCCAGCAGCTCTAGCATTTGATTCCTCCTCCAGAATAACTTTTTTGATGCTACGAACTGTCTCCAGACGTACCTTGTCTTTGGCCTTCATCGCAGCTTTAATGTCCTCTGTAATTTTGTCCTTTAAACTCATAATCCAATTCTGATAACAACTAACTCTAAAATCATGGCATAAATCATCGTTATAGGTGGGAACAGGGAACAGTTAAAAGTGTTTCCCAGTCTAAGATTCATTATTAGTCCATGTCCTAACCGCCCAGGCAGTTGCTATAAGAGAGGGAAGAGGGTCTGAAGTGTGTGAAGTGTGCGAGGTGTGGGAGCTGTGGGAGCTGTGGGAGCTGTGGGAGCTGTGGGGAGTGTGGGAAGAATAATTATTCCTTCCTCTACTTTTTTTCTACTAAGTCTCACCGTTAAACCCGAAATAATTTATCATAAAAATAGCCTTTGCTGAAGAGAGTTTAAAATTTTCAAAGAGTTCTTGATTTTTATTACTAAATGTTTCATAATAGTAAGATTAATTAGAATAAAAATTATCAATAATATTGCTGATCAAATAATCTTTGTATAGATAAAAAAAAGGGAAGATTTTTTCGGTTTAAGATGATAAGATCACAGTGAATAAAAGTGCTACGAGGGTTTGCCGTGATCAATGTTACTTTACCAATTCAGGCTCCTGTGTCTGTTATTGCAAACGATCATAATCGACTAAGACTTTTTTCCGGTTCTGCTAACGTTCCTCTATCTACGGAAGTAGCTAGATATCTAGGTTTAGACTTAGGTCCAATGGTGCGTAAGCGCTTTGCTGATGGAGAACTCTATGTTCAAATTCAGGAATCAATTAGAGGCTGTGATGTCTATCTAATTCAGCCTAGTTGTCATCCAGTTAATGACAACCTCATGGAATTATTAATAATGATCGATGCTTGTCGTCGAGCTTCTGCTAGGCAAATTACCGCAGTCATTCCTTACTATGGTTATGCTAGGGCAGACCGGAAAACTGCTGGACGAGAGTCAATTACTGCCAAATTAGTGGCCAATTTAATTACTGAGGCAGGAGCTAATCGCATTCTCGCAATGGATTTACATTCAGCTCAGATTCAGGGTTATTTTGATATTCCCTTGGATCATGTTTATGGTTCACCAGTAATTTTAGATTACTTAACAAGAAAGAATTTATCAGACATTGTGGTTGTTTCTCCCGATGTAGGTGGGGTAGCGAGAGCCAGAGCTTTTGCTAAAAAATTAAATGATGCTCCTTTGGCAATTATAGATAAACGTCGCCAAACTCATAATGTGGCAGAGGTTTTGAATGTCATTGGAGATATTAAGAACAAAACTGCCGTTCTAGTAGATGACATGATTGATACAGCTGGGACTATTTGTGAAGGTGGGCGAATTTTGCGCGAACATGGGGCACGACAAGTTTATGCTTGTGCTACCCATGCTGTATTTTCACCACCAGCTATTGAGCGTCTTTCTAGGGGAATATTTGAAGAGGTGATTGTTACTAATACTATCCCATTGAATCAAAAAAATATGTTTCCTCAACTGACAATTCTTTCCGTTGCCAATTTATTGGGTGAAACTATTTGGCGCATTCACGAAGATACTTCAGTTAGTAGTATGTTTCGCTAGAATGGCCGATTTTTAGTCACTACATATTTCTTCTCAAGACAATACTTTAAGAAGAATGATGAGTGTAAAATCTTTAGAAAGATTTAATCAAGATAAAATTTTGGCGAAGTTGATTAGTTGATTAAAAAATAAGGTCTCAAGCCTCTGGCTACAGCCAGAGGTACTGATACAGTGGATTCCACTTTGGTGAGGTACAACTCATTGTAATTCTGAATATACGTATTAGGACTTACCAAAAAATGAGGGTATGTGCCTCCCCTTTTAAGGGGATGAAAAAGCGGTCGTCAGCGGAGCTTCCCGAAGGGTGAGATGGATGAGTTCTCTAACCATATCTAATCGACCAAGAGAAATGTTTAACACGGTTCCCGAGAAATCAGTATTTCAAGCCTCCGACTTGAGTCGAAGGTTCGCTCTCTACTGATAACTAAAATGACGCATATACCATAAATATAGCGCTTAAAACTATAGCGCTATAGTTTTTGGACTCTATATTATAGTATCTTGTGTATTTCATATACCTGGAATCTGCTTTCAGCAATTAACAATGAAAAATTAATAATTAATAATTACCTCTTCTTAAAAGAAGGGGATTGACTAAAAGGAAAATTTTTTATTTATCCCCTATCTAAGGGGAGGCTTCAAGGCATGAATTGTTGAATAGTTAATAATTAATTATTAACTATTAATTGTTTGGTAACTGATAACTGATAACTGAAATGACAGTAGGGTTTTGCTTCAGCAACTCTACTGTTAATATTTGAGGCATTTTTTAAGGGGTAATATTATATGCCAACTATCGAATCTCAAGACATGACTTTAGAAAAGTTATTTGATGAATTTTATGTTATTCCTGACTATCAACGGGAGTATGTTTGGGAAGCAAAAGAGGTAAATGAATTTATTCAAGACATTTATGAAGAATTTTCTGAACAAACTCAAAACACCTATTCTGAGTATTTTATTGGCAGTATAATAGTTTGTAGTCGTGGGGAAAAATTTTATGAAGTAATTGATGGACAGCAACGGATGACTACTGCTTATTTAGTTCTTTGTGCAATTCGAGATTATTTATTAACTATTAATCCTTATGAACGCATTGAAGCATTAAAAAATAAGATTGCTGCTTTGTATACCGATAACTGGGGTAACGATCAGTTTCGACATAGAGTAGAACTGCAATATGAGGAAAGTCGAGGAATATTAGAAAATATTGCTCTACAAGTAGAGTTGGAAATGCTCTCTCCTACTCGTTCTGTGAAAAATATTCAGAATGCTTATGTTGAAATTAGGAATTTTCTTTTTGACAAGTTTGAAATAGATAAATTTACTGTTTCTAATCTGAAAAAATTTTACGCATATTTTCTCAAAAATGTTAAATTAATTCGAGTGAAAACAGCTAGTGTTTCCCATGCTTTGAAAATCTATTCGACTCTAAATCATCGTGGTTTACCTCTAGATGATATGGATTTATTGAAAAATCTAATTTTTGCTAAAGCCAAACAAACAAATTATGACAAAATTAAAGATAAATGGAAAAAAATTATAGATTTGCTCTATGATTCTCAAGAAAAACCAATGCGTTTTTTGCGTTATTTTATCTTAGCTAAATATGCAGAAGATGGAAATTATATTTCTGAAAAAGAAGTTTATGATTGGTTTCTGAATAATGAATCTTTATGCGGATATAAAACAGAACCAATTCGATTTGTGAATAGTTTACTTACCTCAGCTCAAGCTTATGTAGAATTTTTAGCAGGTAATAATATTGATGGAAGTGTTAATCGTTATTTGGTAAATATTCGTAATTTAAGTGTAAATGTAAGACAACATTTAATTTTACTTTTAGCTGTGAATAAATTGCCTCAAAATTGTTTTATTGAGTTATGTAGACAAGTAGAAAATTTATTATTTTTGGCAATGTTGACTAGCGATCGCAATCAAAAAGCATTTGATGGAATGATTCTGAAATGGGCAAGTGAATTGCGTCAAGTTATTACAGAAGAAGATTTTAATCGGTTTATAAAGAACCATATTATTCCTAATAAACAGCGAGTAGCAGAGAAATTTGAGCAAGCATTTTATAAACTAAATAAATCATCATTCCAGCTCTATAAAATTAAATATATTTTGGCAAAATTAACACAATATATTGATGAAAATGCTTGGGGAAGTGGAGGGGGAATTAATGATTTAAGAAATTATATTTTCAAACTAGAATTAGAAGAAATTTTGCCAGAAGTTCCAACAAAAGAAATAGCTACAGAATTTGATAAACCCAAGGAAATAGAAAGTTATAGTAAACGTTTAGGAAATCTAACTTTATTAGAAAGTTCGATTAAATCTGCTATTTATAATGCTAGTTTTACCGAGAAAAAATCAGGCTATACAAAGTCAAGATTTTTGTTAACTAGAACTATTGCTGAAGAAATTTCGGTTGGGGAAAATACAAGTATAGATTTAGCAGTAGAAAATTTAAAGACATTTGAAAAATGGGATTCTCAAACAATAGAAACTCGTCAGAAAATGTTGACCAAATTAGCTAAAAAAGTTTGGGATGTTCCTGAGTAGTTGATTGTTTCATCTTGTAGCGGTTTTCATTACGGTTCCCGATAAATCAGTAAACCACAGTAGGGACGTTCCATAAGGGGGTTCCTACAATATTTTGGTTATGACGATGTGGTTCATCGAGAGTGAAAACCGCTGTAAATAGTACAGGACTTACGCAAAGGTACTATACATAGATTTAAAAAACTATTGTACAATAGTTTTAAGCACCATATCTAGGGTTGCTGCGTAAGTCCTGTATTACATTACTTTTTGGTTGTGGCTAGACAAGGAAGACAATCTGTAAGCATTCAGACGTCAGCTATCAGCTATCAGCTATCAGCTATTGCTTTTATAGCGCTGTACGCAGGAAACAGGGAGAATGAATCGCCGATAATATAAGGCTTTTAGCTATTGGACAGCTCCTGCAATTTGTAAATATACCAGCGCTCATTGCTATAGCTATCCTGCTTCTAATAGGGGCGCATTTCGTCCTAAGTTAACAGGACTAAAGCCATGAGGTAAGAAGAACAGGGGTTTGAGATTGCTTCCTGTTGTCGTATCGGACAAAAATACGTTGCAGTTGCGTAAGTCCTAAGTTAATTTAAGGTTAAAGAAAAGTCAGATTGATAAAGAATGTGTTATGCTCGATAATAAACTTCTAATAATATAGAAAATGGCAGGAAGGATATGAAAAAAGTTCTCTACTGGGTCATGGGCGAAAAAGCAGGAAGGGCGATCGTCGGCAGTTGGAATTGGCTATGGGGCATTCCTACTGAGTCTGGCGGTCGAGTTTCAGTAGAAGTTGCAGAAGAATCTATACGTTCTATGCAAGAATCAGTCCAAAAGCTAGCAACTGCCGTTGCTACTCAAGTTAGTGCTTATGAACGGGCTAAACAAAAATATGAGGCCAAGGTCAAGGAGATGCAGGGTTTTGAGCAGCAAGCAATGATGGCTCAAGGCAAAGGTAACGAAGAAGCTGCCCGTCTGGCAATGACTAAGGTCATTCAAACAGAACAAATTTTACCCCAGTTAGAAGCACAAGTTTTGCAGGCAGAAAAGTATGTCGAAGTTTCTAAAGATAAGCTCAAACGAGAGCGACAAAAGCTGGAAGAATATAAGACAGATCTGAGTAATATGAAAGATATGCAGGAAATTAATAAAGCTTTGGGAGAGATGAGCAAAGTTAATAACGATTTGAATATTGATTCTGCCCGCTCTCAGTTTGAGCAAGCTAAAAATGCTTTGGAGCGTCGGAACCTGCAACAAAATAGTTTGGCAGAACTTTCAGAAGACCCTACAGAAAAACTAAAAGCAGATTTGGATAATATGGTTGTAGATGATGAAGTGAGTCGTCGTCTACAAATGATGAATGATTCTCAAAAATTACCACGAGAATAATATTTGAGTTGAGCAGTTGAGGATAGGTGTATAAGTTGGAAAACTATAGCACTATAGTTTTGGAATCCCATATCATTATATGTAATATCTTACCGTAAGTCCTAAAGGAAGAAAATAAATAGGACTTACCTCGGAGGAACCCAGAAACCCGGTTTCTCCGAGAAACCGGGTTTCTTTGTCAGAACTAAAGCCATGAGGAACGCAATGTCAACTTTGAGATGAAAATAAACAGGACTTACCTCGGAGGAACCTAGAAACCAGGTTTCCTTGAGAAACCTGGTTTCTTTGTATAAGTCCTAAAATGAAACAATCAAACGATCGCTAATTATACAGAAAAAAAAATAAGGAGGAAAAATTTATGGCTAAACGTAGCGGACCACCACCAATTGTATTTATCCTAGCATTTTTGCTCATCGCAGGTGGAGGTTATTGGTTCTGGAAAAATAAGCAGTCAGGACAAACAGCTAATAACACTCAGCCAGCAGAAACTCAAACCACAACCCAGTCAGCAGAAACTCAAACCACCACAACAACTACCACCAATGCTTTTACCTTACCAACTAATGTTCCCAGCGGTACGGTAGTTCGGGTAGATGGTTCTACAAGCATGGTGACGATCAACCAAAACCTCAAAGCTGGTTTCGAGAAACAGTTCCCCAATACTACTGTTGCTACTAGCGCTAGAGGTTCCGGTGCAGGAATTAAAGATTTGTTAGCGGGTAATTTGGATGTCGCAGCTTCCTCCCGTCCTCTGACTGCGGAAGAGCAAGGTCAAGGTTTGGAAGCAGTACCTGTGGCTCTGGATAAAATTGCAATTGTGGTAGGAATTAATAATCCTTTTAATGGCAGTTTGACTCCCAACCAAGTGAAGGCTATTTTTCAAGGGCAAATTACTAATTGGTCTGATGTGGGGGGTCCTAATGCTCAGATTCGGGTAATTAACCGACCTACTGTCAGTGGTACTCATCAATCTTTTCAAGAAATGGTGTTAAATGGGGAGAGTTTTGGCAATAGTGCTAATATCACCACATTAGAGAGAGATGCAACGACTCCCTTGTTGAGAGCTTTGGAAAATGATGGCATTGGTTATGCTACTTTTGCTCAAGTGCAAAATCAACAAACAGTGCGCTCGCTTCCTATCAACAGTTTGAACCCTGATTCTGCAACTTATCCGTTGAGTCGTCAGTTATTTTATGTTTATAAAAATCCTCCGACTCAAGCAGCTAAAGATTTCTTAGGTTATGCTACTTCCAGTCAAGGGCAAGAAGCAGTTTTTGAGGACTAGGCAGTGACAGGGGTGAACTGACACAACTAAAAACTTAGTAGAGCGACACATCTATTTTAGCTGTGTCGGCTTACTACTATTGCAGCATTTAATCTGTGTAGTCTAGTAGTTTAAGCGATCGCTATTCCCAACCTTACTATTGTGCAATAGTTTAGTAGGGTGGTTACTTACGACTTAAATCCAGACTATGAAATGGATTTGGTAATTCGTAAGTCGGCACCATTATGTGTTATTCCATCACTATAGTACATCTGATTCTTACGGTGCGTT
>NZ_JAYKGW010000019.1:0-36889 GCF_035285525.1 Okeania sp.
CCCCTACAAACAAAGGGCGGGTCTAGTTAGCTGAACTTGAAGACTCGTTAGCTTACTGATTAGACCCGCCCCTACAAACAAAGGGCGGGTCTAGTTAGCTTAACTTGAAGACTCGTTAGCTTACTGATTAGACCCGCCCCTACAAAGTCTAACTATTCAAATATAGCAGTCGAAGCAAAGGGCGCGGACACATCAACAGCCTAAAACCTATATAAAGCAAGATTTTTCACATCACGCCTTCTGCCTTCTGCCTTTTGCTATACACCCTACTGGACTGTTTCATCTTAAATGTTGCATGAGTTTTATAACCTTACTTGACTGCAAATTCTGTATGATGGCGTACTGCTGGAGGATGAAAACCGAGAACAATTTGACTTTTCGGAATTCCGGCGTTAACTAAATCATTAGCAATTCCATCTTCAATTCCATCTCGTTGAATCCATACTTTACCATCAATAATCTGAATATGAGTCAGACAACCATGAACCCGCCTTTTTTGCTGCCAACCAACATCTAGCAGTAAAAAATGGTTCCGTTCACTATCAATAATCAAGTATTCTTCTATTTCCCCATAAGAATAAGGAATATTTGCATACTCTCTAAGAACTTTTTCTATTGTATCTCGATATAAATTTAAGGTATCCATTGCACTATCTTCTCTGTTTCTGGTTGAAAAACTAATAGCTTCACTCGATTAAATTGAATAACAGATTGGGGTAATTCTTCAGAAAAGAAATCTGAAAATACACTTTCAGGAATAGCTAGGTACAACAACCTGTCTGGAGCTTGCTGGGATAAAATCTGTGCGTAGATTATATATTGACCTAACGCCTGCTCTAAATCATTAATAAGAGATTGACTTAAAAAGCTTTTAATCTCTACAGCAATTAGTTGTCCGTCTTTTTCGGCTGCTAATAGCTTTTTTGCTCCTAAATCTACATAGAGCATCCGACCACCAACTTTAAGTCGTAAAGGATCGTCAGTAATTGTCCACCCATCTTTCATCAGTGCTATTTTAACTGTTTCATGGTAGGTATCCTTTGCCATTTTTTGGGAAGAAAATTTTTGTCTATTCACTTAATTTGACAATATATCACATTTAACTATACAATTTTGAAAAAACTAATACCTTTAGAACTTACCCAGTCAAACCCAGAAACCCGGTTTCTACAAGAAACCGGGTTTCTTTGAGTAAGTCCTGACTTTAATTAAATCACCAGCTCGAATTATCAAACCACCAAATAATATGCAATTTAATACCTTAATCGACCTTCTACAACATAGAAGCCAAGATCGCACAGAGCCAAAAATCTATACTTTCCTCCAGGATGGCGAAACAGAAACCGATACTCTTACCTATAAAACATTAGAAAAACAAGCCAAAGCTATAGCTGCAAATCTCCAATCCCAAAACGCTCAAGGTGAAAGAGTCTTGCTATTGTACGCCCCTGGACTAGAATTTATCGCTGGATTTTTTGGCTGTTTGTATGCAGGAGCGATCGCTATCCCCGCATATCCACCTCGTCCTAACCAGTCTCTCTCCAGATTAGAAGCAATAGCAACAGATGCTGAAGCCAAGTTTGCTCTCACCACCACACCTCTATTAGGTTATTTAAAAAGTCGCTTTGCTGAAAATTCCATATTGGCAAAAATGCAGTTGCTAGATGCCAACAATATTATTACTCAAAACCAGGAGTCAGACTGGCAACAACCCAATATCAACAGCGATACCATTGCTTTTCTTCAGTACACATCTGGTTCGACTGGAAAACCCAAAGGTGTAATGCTCAGTCACAAGAATATTCTGCACAATTTAGCTACAGGTTATGAACAATCTCAAACCACACCTGAAAGCCTGACAGTGACTTGGTTGCCCTTTAGTCACAACACAGGATTATTAGTCGGAGTTTTACAACCTCTCTATGGTAATTTTCCTGTGAAAATTATGTCGCCATTGGATTTTCTGCAAAAACCTTTCCGTTGGTTAATGACTATTTCTCGTTATCAAGCGACTCAAAGTTTAGCTCCCAACTTTGCTTATGACTTAGTTTCTTTTCAAACAACTCCCCAAGAACGGGAAATGCTGGACTTGAGTAGTTGGAAATTAGCTGCTAGCGGTGCTGAACCTATTCGAGCTGAAACATTTGAGCGCTTTATCAAAACTTTTCAACCTCATGGTTTTCGCCCAGAAGCATTGACTGCAGGTTATGGAATGGCAGAAAGTGTTGTCGGTATTAGTTTGGGTTTAATAACAGAACCTCCAGTTATTCTCAATATTAACAAAACTGAGTTTACTAAAAATCAAATTGTGGTAGCGGTTGAGGAAAGTGATGATACCCAAAAAATCGTTAGTTGTGGTCGCACTGGTTCAGATACCAAAGTTGTTATTGTTAACCCAGAAACTTTAACTGAATGTTCCCGCAACCAAGTAGGAGAAATTTGGATTTCCAGTTCTAGTGTTGCCAAAGGTTATTGGAATAAACCGGAAGCAACCGCAGAAACGTTCCAAAATTACTTAGGCGTTGCTGAACCAGAGGATAAATCTTTGACCAGTACGGATGTTGCATGCAACGTCCCTACCCACACGGACCACACCCCCTTCCTCCGAACGGGTGACTTAGGGTTTTTGCTCAATGATGAATTATTTGTTACTGGTCGTCTCAAAGATTTAATTATTATCCGAGGTAGCAACCATTATCCCCAGGATATTGAGTTAACAGTTGAAAGCAGTCATCCAGCTTTACGACCTAGTTGTAGTGCAGCGTTTTCGGTAGAGGTGGAAAGTGAGGAAAGACTGGTTATTGTTCAGGAAGTTCAGGAAAGTTATTTGGAACAACTAGATGTAGATGAAGTTATTAACGCTATTCGTCAAGCTGTATCTGAACAACATCAGTTACAAGTTTATGGGGTATTATTATTGAAAACAGGAACTATCCCCAAAACTTCTAGTAATAAAATTCAGCGTCACGCTTGCAAAGCAGGTTTTCTTGAGGGAAGTCTTGATGTTGTCGGTAGTAACATCTTCTCAGATTTTGATTGGTTGGCAAAAGAAAAGCAAGTCTTTGTAGATAGAAAAACACTCTTAGCAACCACACCCGAAAAACGTCAAGAATTACTAATATCCCATCTTCAGAATTTAATCTCAAATATTCTCCAAGTAAATCCATCTCAGTTAGACTGGGAACAACCTTTAACTAACATGGGATTAGATTCTCTAACAGTTGTTGAGTTGAGCGATTTGTTGCAAGATAGTTTAGGAACTTCTTTTCCAGCAACACTAATTTTTGAATATCCCACAGTTGCAGCTTTAGCTAATTATTTAGCACAAGAAGTGCTTTCACCACAACCTTCTAGAAATTATGATATTGGTTTAGTTGCCGATGAAAATTTAAGTTCTGGTTTTGCTTCCCCAGTCATAGCAATCCAACCGAAGGGTTCTCAACCTCCTTTCTTTTGTATTCCTGGAGGTGTGGGAACCGCATTTTATCTCCACTCTTTAGCTTTTCATCTTGGTCAAGACCAACCATTTTACGGACTGCAAGCACGAGGAATGGACGATAGAGCAGAACCTCACACCAATGTAGGAGCGATCGCTGCCGACTATATTAACGCATTAAAAAATATTCAACCCATAGGTCCGTATTTTTTAGGAGGTCATTCTTTTGGTGGGCAAGTCGCTTTTGAAATATCCCAACAGTTACAAAAACAGGGAGATAAAATTGGTTTGCTGGCTGTTTTTGATATTCCTGCTCCCATATTCAGTAGTGTTGTAATCGCAGGTTGGGATGATACTAAATATATGACGGAGGTTGTCAGGTTATTTGAATATTTTTTAAAGGAAGATTTAGAGATATCCTACAACGATCTCAAACGTTTCTCTCCTGATGAACAATTAGATTATGTAACGGAACGATTAGTGAAAAAGCTTCATGTGCGTCCTTCTGCGGCAGCAACCAGACAAGTGCATGGTTTTGTCAAGGTTTTAAAAGCTAGTATTTATGCTATGGGTCATTATCAACCAGAGAAACTTTATCCAACTCCTATTACTCTTTTCCGCAGTAGTGATGTTCGTGTTTGGAATACTCCTCTTGGTTTAACTGATGCTATTCGTAATCAGTTGCAAAAAAATTCTTCTTTAGGTTGGGAAAAACTTTCTCAACGTTCTGTGGAAGTTCAGACTGTTCCAGGAGATCATATTAGTATGATGCTGGAACCTCATGTTCAGCTTTTAGCAGAAAGACTTAGTTCAGTTATTAGTAATTTCCAGTGAAGTTATAGCGCTGCGCGCAGGGAACAGGGAACAGGGAACGCGGTTTTCATTAATAGGGACGTTGCATAAGGGCGTCCCTACAATATTTTGGTTATCTGGCTGAAAAACCTAACCCCCCAACCCCCTTCCCTGCGAGGGAAGGGGGAGAAAGACTCCCCTCTCTCTGCTAGTGTTGGGCAAGAAAGACTCCCCTCTCCTCCCAGGAGAGGGGTTGGGGGAGAAAGACTCCCCTCTCCTCCCAGGAGAGGGGTTGGGGGAGAAAGACTCCCCTCTCCTCCCAGGAGAGGGGTTGGGGGAGAAAGACTCCCCTCTCCTCCCAGGAGAGGGGTTGGGGGAGAGGTCTCCTAGGTTGCTCGATCCTAACCCACAATTTTAGTCTTGACATGGCAGTATAGTGTGGGAAGACAGATATACTAGAAAAAACAATTGTTCCTTGATTTTTTTACCCTTGGTTTGCTTAAAATCCTAACTTTTTTGTGATTTTGACTGAAAAAGTTAGGATTTTGAACTGACTATGGCAGAAAAATCTAGGAGTCATTCTTCCTCCTAAGTCCTCAATCATTCTTCATTCCTCCTGACTTCCTATTCCCCTCCTTGGAGCAGTAGGGGTGGGTTACTCCTGACTGCCATATTCAATCGACTTAAACCTTTCTTTCCCTTCTACCGTCTGCCTTCTGCCTTCCTGAATATCCTAAACTGATTGTACCTGGCTTTAGATATATTTCTGATTTTTCAGGAACCTTAGAGGCGACTAACTCTGGATTAATTTTTACTTTTAATTCTCCACTATTTGTCACTCCGACAACTGTACCAATACAATTTTCTACTACCACTTCCTGCCCCATATTTATTAGTAGTTGAGTATAGCTAGGTAAAATACTCTCTATTCCTAATTCTAAAAGTTGTCTAATAGCAGAATCTACTCCATAAAAAACTATTGCAGCTAACATTTCCAAAGAAGATATTTCCGGTTGCAACTGATTTCTATAGTAGTATTGCAGATTAGTACCTGTATCTGGGAAAGAATTATTCCAGTTAATTCCAATACCAATTATTGCCCAAACAATTTTTTCTTTTTTGACTCTAGTTTCTGTGAGGATACCGCCTAATTTTCGATTTTCTAAGATTAAATCGTTAGGCCACTTAATTTTAACTGGTACGCCATAATCCTGTAAACTTGAGGCAATACCCCAAGCTGTAGATAATGTCAATTGTGAGGTTTGGGATATTGATATATCAGAAGTAATATTGCATCCATATCCTGGGGCAAATGCTACTGAAATATACAGTCCGCCAATATCTGATATCCAGGTGCGTCCCCATTGACCCCGCCCTGCGGTTTGTTGAGTGGCGATAACTACGGTTCCTGGTGATGCTCCTGAGTCAATGAGTTGCCAAAGAGTTTGATTTGTTGAGGGAAGAGTGGAAAAAATGTGGAGATGATCTAGGTTGAAAGAATTGGATATTTCGGATACTCTAGATTCCTGAATATTTGATAAAGAGTTAATGAATTTTTGCTGATTAAATTCTGACAATTTTTTTACTGGATACTTATCTATAATTGATAATTAATAATGGATAATGGATAATTGATAATTTAGGACTTATGCAGAAACTGGGTTTCTTTAGGGAAATTTTATGGTTTGAACAACAATATGATGGCAATAAACCCGGTTTCTTAGTTACTTTGTGTCAGTCCTGTCAAGAATGGATGATTATATCAGGACTGACCTATGGGAAACCCGGTTTCTTGGGTAAATCATTGTTTTAGACAATAAACATCTATAAGAAACCGGGTTTCTGAGTTCGGTATTATTTCATAATTTGCGTAATTCCTAACTATATTAGGACTGACCCATGGGCAACCCGGTTTCTTGGGTAATATCAAATTCGGTAGTATCGGTAAAATTCACTCTCTGTACGGGTTGGGTCTCCAAACCCTATACAAGCTAGGAGTCTTAGCCAATACTGATGGTAGAACCTTATTCTCCAAAGCCAGCGGATTTGATATAAACCATTGTTTTAGACAATAAACATCCACAAGAAACCGGGTTTCTGACTTCCCGTGACTTTATTCCTGTATATAAAATCTGGTTGTACAGTAATCGCAAAATTACTTCCTATCGATACAGATGTTCTATTAAGTACAAATGCAGCATACCTAAGAAGGATGGCAAAATAGTAAATCAAAACTACAAAAAATAATTTTCATCCTGATGACTATAAACAACTCTGATTCACAAACATTAAACAAATCCTACCAAGCTTTGAGTAAAAATGATGTAACTTGGCATTGGCAAAAATGGCAAGGACTACCTTACCTAACCTGTAGTCTTTTACAAAATTGGCCTCATGGTTTCTTTACTAACCATTTTTTCCCCAATACACCAATAGAACTAACAAATATACTACATTCTGATGCTGAAGTCTATCGTGTCAAGCAAGTACATGGCAATACCGTACTTAAAGCTGAAAAATCTACTTTGGCAACTGAAGAAAATTATGCAGAAGCAGATGGTCTAATCACAGAAAAAGCTAAACAAGCAGTTTGGGCATGTAGTGCTGACTGTGTTCCGGTTCTTATTGCTGACCAAAAAACTGGACAAGTGGCAGCCGTTCATGCCGGGTGGCGTGGTACTGCTGCCAAAATTGTGTCGGTGGCCTTAGCAGGTCTTGAGGCCCAGGGTAGTCAATTATCTGATTTATTAATTGTACTTGGTCCTGCCATTGCTGGAGAAGTTTATCAAGTTTCTGAAGAAGTGGCAGCTCAGGTAGGAGAGACTATTTTTCCAGAAACAAATAAAGCAAATGTTGAAGAAATTTTGAATTTTATGAATCTTCTGCCTCACCCCCCAATTTTATCTGATCCTGAACCGGGAAAAGTTCGTTTAGATGTCCGTATAGTCAATATTTTACAATTGGAAAAATTAGGTATTGGTAAGGAGCAAGTAGCGATCGCTCCTTATTGTACATATCAACAACCGGACTACTTTTTCTCTTATCGACGGGAAAAACAAAAAAAGGTGCAGTGGTCAGGAATAGTTAGTGGCTAAGATTTTTTTAGGGAATAGGGAACGCTTAACAGGGAACAGGTGGGAACTCCAGTTTTTTTTATTTATAGGACTTACGCAAAATAACGTGTTTCTGTCATTGCGAGCGACAGTGAAGCAATCTCAAATGCCCAATACTCTTTCCCAATGTGTAAGTCCTGATTTACTTTTTGATTACCCGCAACTGATTTAGGATTGCCATACGTCCGGATAATCATCAAAAAAATTATCCCTTCTCACCTTTTCTTTCCTTCTGCCTTCAGCATAGCTGCCTTCTGCCTTCTTTCTCCAAAGTGTAAATATTCAACCAGAGATGATATTAGAAGTGGATAAGATTAAAATACTATAATCAAATATTGTGTGACAATTTAAAAATTTATTAATAAATTCCGATGAGCAACCAGAGTCATTATCAACAACTTGGTCTTACTGAAGATGCTTCTTTTGAAGAAATTCAAGCTGCAAAGGAACATTTAAAGCAAAAGCATGGTGACAATCAGAAAATAATAGAGAATATTGAAGCTGCTTATGATGCTATCTTGATGGATCGTCTAAGGTTACGTCAAGAAGGAAAAATTAAAGTGCCTGAAGGTATTCGATATCCAGAGAAACAACCAAAAAAAGCTCCTGATACCTCAAATTTTAGGCCAATTAATCAAACCCCGGTTTGGGTACAAAATTTAATTGACACTCCTAGTCAAGCAGATATTTTATGGCCTAGTGGTATATATGTTGTATTAGGGACAATTAGTATTTATTCTGGTAATCAATCTTCTTCTTTGCAGCTAACTTTGGCTTTCGCAGTTGGTAGTTGTCTTTATTTTCTTAACCGCAAAGAAAATAAGTTGGGTCGAGCTGTTTTATTAACAGTTAGTGGTTTAGTTTTTGGATTAATTTTAGGAGGAATATTAACTTCTTTAGCAACTGGTTTAACCGCAGAAGTATTTATTACTTTGGTAACTTTTTTGGTGTTGTGGATGATTAGTTGTTTTTTACGTTAATTTCTGGCAAGAAGGAATAAGGAATAAGGAAAGTGGATAATGGATAATGGATAATAGATAATTAATTTCCAGAGTTTTCCAACTTTTCCTTTTCAGGAGAAAAAGAAATCAGATTTCTGTACTTAATTTAATCCTCTCGGTTTTAACCAAAGGTAATTTTTCATTATTCACTGGGGAAAAAAAATTACTCCCCTACTCCCTACTCCCTACTCCCTACTCCCTACTCCCTACTCCCTACTCCCTACTCCCTACTCCCTACCTTTATTAATTACCCAAAAAGGAAATTGCTGAGTAGGTTCTAAACTAACTCCACTAATATTCTTCTGAGCAAATACATAATCTTTATCTAACCATAATGGAATAAAAGGAACATCTTCTCCTAATAATTCTTGAATTTCTATGAAAATAGCTTCTCGCTTTTCTGGGTTTTGTTCTTGACGTTGTTGTTGAATTAATTTATTTATCCGCTCGTTATAATAAAATGAACCTTGAAATTGACTAGCTCCTTCTTCACAACCTTTTTCTTTTGAACCTTTAGTACATTCTAAAAATGGTTGGATATAATTATCCGCATCCACAAAATCTCCATACCAATCTAAAATAAAAGTTGGATATACCCCTTTATCTAAATTATTAAACGCAGTAGCTGCTTCTACACTATTCAATTCTAACTCCATTAAACCTTCTAACTTTTGCTCTACAGATGCTTTTAATGTACTAGCAGTTAATTGTCTTTTCGTAGAATTTGCAGCATACCAAATTTCTATTTGAGCAGGGTTTTCCGAAGAATATCCTGCCCCTTCTAACAAATCCTTAGCTTTGTCAAAATTTCCATCCCCATAATTTTCTTGAAACACTGGTTTATAGCCATCAAATTTTGTTGGAATTAGACTATAAACTGGTTCACCTTTTCCTTGTAAAACTCGTTCATTTAACAATTTTCTATCAATAATAGATGCTAAAGCTTGTCTCACAGCTTTATTATTTAATGGTTCTAAATTAAGATTTAAAACCATATAATTAACCGTCTTACCATCTGTAGAAACTACTTTCCATCCTTGACGACTAGCTTCTGTTTCTAAATTAGTAATTTGGTCAGTATCTAGAGAACCATAAGCTACATCAATAGCTCCTGTTTTAAAAGCATTAAAAAGGTTAGCTGAACTAGAAAATATTTGCAAATCAATTCCTTCATTTTTGGCTTTTTCTCCCCAATAATTTTCAAATACATCTAATCGTAAAACATCAGTACCATACTCAGCTAATTTATAAGGACCAGTACCAACAAATGTATCAGGTTGAAATTGATTTTGACCTATTGCATAGCTTTGAGGAGAAATTGCGCATAGACCAGAAAATGCTAATAAAGGAGTGAAAGCTGCAAAAGGTTTTTTCAACTTAATTGTTAATTGATATTCTCCAGTCGCTTCTACTGACTCAACAGTATTATTTAATAAAGAAGATGGTGGCCCCGCACTAGCAATAAAACGATTCAAGGAAAAGGCCATTGCTTCAGCATTGAAAGGAGTGCCATCATGGAAGATTACCCCTTGACGAATAGGAATAGTATATGTTATGCCATCTGCACTAATTTTTGGCATTTCTGTTGCTAGTTGGGGTACAAGTTCCGTTGTTCCTAAATTGTAACCGTAGAGGCGATCGCCTAAGTTATAGAGTAAGTTACCAGATATTACTTCGTAGGCATCTGCCGGGTCAATAGTACGAGGTTTTAATGTTGTGCCGATAGTAATTCTATCTGTATCTGTTTGTGTAGTTAGGCTATTATTTTGAGGTTGACTACAACTAATTACCAGAAAGCAGCAAAGACAAAACAAACCAACAAATTGAATGATAGACTGCCTAGAATGGTTGATAAAGTTAAATGATTTATGTTTGACCAATTTGACTATTTACCTCTCTAAATATCTGAATAATATAGCTTTAACATATTAGGTACAAAGTAAGCATTCAGCAGTTAGCTATCAGCTCTCAGTTTCATTACCTTTAAAGGAGAAAAAAAGCAATTTAGAAATTTCCAAGAATTACAAAGTATGGGTATAAAGTCCATCAGCTAATCTTAGTATTCTATCAAAGTAAGCATTCAGCTCTCAGCTATCAGCTCTTAGCTTCATTACCTGCAAAGGAGGAAAAAGCAATTGAGAGATTTCCAAGAATTAAAAGTATGGGTAAAATCCCATTAGTTAACCTTAATAGTCTATTGAACCACATAGTTTATTAAAAAGCTGAAAATGGCTTTAAATTAATATAATCTTCAAAGTCGGCTTTGATAGTAAGATTCAATTTACCTCAACTAATAAAGCTTTTTTCTCAAATTAAAATCTCCTTTAGGAAGAAGTAATTAGGGTTTGCTGGAAAAGTCTTTTTGTCAGGAAGGAGTCAGAAGTCAGCAATCCTTCAATCCAGTAGAATTAGGGAATTTACAGAAGACAGGAGGAAAAATTATCCCTGATTTTTTCTGCCAAAGCAAACCTAAATTCTAGCTTTTTTTTGCCAATTTAAAAGCAAAAAGGTTGTACTTTTTTCCAACCTAAAAATCCTAAAATCTTTATATATGAATGCTTTCATATTTAATCAGCAACCCCTAATTATTAATGATCTATTAATTGATATATATCATAAAAATGGTAAGTAGTGTATTAATTATTTATTATTTATTATTATTGATAAATCGGATTTAGTTTTAATCTATGATTAAGAACTAATAGCTAATAGCTGACTGTTTACAAGTTAAGAATTATCACAGATCTTAGATAAACTGAGACATTAATGTTTAAAATTTAACCTAATCAGAAAACTCTTTTTCTTGACTTTCAAAATCTATGTCTAATTGTAAAAATAACAATAAAATTTTTAGCATTGAAGAAGTTTATAATTGCCCTGTTTGTTATCATGGTGAAATTTCAGCAATTACTTTAATGGATGCTTTTTCTTGCAACTTTTGTCACCATATTTTTAGCGCAGATATGGAAAAACAATCATTGAAAATAGCAGATAGTTCTTCTCCTTTAAGCTGGAAATGGAATGGTAAAAAATGGAAAGCAGATCATCCTCAAGCAGAATGGAATTGGATGATCCAATTATTAGCAGTTGGTTTTGTATTATTACCGACTATGTTAATAGGATTAAGTGCTTATTTTTTTACTCCAATACCTGGTACTCCTTTATGTTGGCTACCGATTTTTTGGACAGTTTTAACTTTTCTATCTCATTTAGTTATTATTATTAATATTGTAGTTGATTATTATCAATTTCCAGTCAAGTTATACTTGAAAGCACTAGGACGAAATTTATGGTTTTGGATTTCACTACAAAATTATTCAACATAAATTTTCAGTTAATAATTCAGCTATCAGCTCTTAGCTATTTATTTTAATTTGAGATAAAAGCTTGATTAATTGAAGTAAATCGTAAACTAATTTTTTTCTCACAAATCATTTCTTGTGGCTATCACTAAGGTAATATTTAAAAATTAAATTAACCAAAAATAGCATTAATTAAAACATCACTTAAATTCATATTTTCTAAGTCCATAATAGTAACAGTATTGCAAATATCAAATTTAGCACCTACTGCTTGTAACTGATTATCTAATAATTTAAAAAACTTAGTAACTTCAGGTTTATCTCCTACCTGAATAAGTGAAATACCTAACTCTTCATCTTGCTCTAAATTATTACTAGCAGAAATAATAATTTGCTTAACTCGCTCAGGTTCTTCTATTTCACCTGCTGTAATAACTAAAATAGTTTCCCCATTAGGTTTTGCTATCTTCAGAGCGCGTCGCTGAAAATAATTATTAATAGCATCCTGAAGAGCATCTGCTAAATTAGTTTTGCCAGAAGGTTGATTTTCCAGGAAAATTTGAGCTAAATCAGTCGATGTTACTCGGTCATATCGTTGAAAATAGTCTGAGAATAAGTAAACCGTTAATCCATCTAAATCTAGTTTCTCACATTCAGTTGCTAATCTAATCATAGAATCTTGCATTAAATCCCATGCTCTGCTACCTATAGAAGAACTAGATATACACATATCGTTACTTTTATCAATTATTAAGGTGTAATCACGCTCTTGTATAGCAGCACCACCTTCTAATAATGGGTCCATAATCAGGTAAATTTCCTTTGTGAGACAAAGATAGGCTATACTATTTTACATAGGTCAAAAGTTAAAAGTAGGATTTTATTAGCTTAAAACTTTGACGCTACTGTAATTTATGAAAATTATTTCATATTTGAGTATGAGATAATTAGGGTAGCCTAAGTTGATGAAGTTGGTATAAATATTTTAGTCTCAAGATGCAAAACTTGACACTTCCCCAATTAAATCAAAGCCTTGTTATTGATCGGTAGTTTGTATTAAGTTCCTGATGTGATTGAGGAATAAAATTTATTCTATTCCTTAATTTCCTCTTCGTAAGTAAGAGCAATTTTTTTAACGATACTCCGTACTCTCCTTAGATTAAGAATTTGATTGGTTTGAGATTGTATGATCTCGTTGGTAGTTATTAATATTTTTTCTAATTAAGCAACTAGGGTAAAAGTTTCAAATCTAAATATTTACAATTTTTTAGCTTTGATAATATGTTTTTTCCGGAAAAGATGCTAAGTCACACAGAAATTAATAATTAGAGTTGTTTGAAATATTTTGTGTAGGCATTCAGCTATAGTTTTTAGTGGAAGTTCAAAAGGAAAACAAGCAAGTTATTATTGCTGCCTATCCCTAATAGCTAGTTGCTAATAGCTTGTGTAATGGAACTAACTGAATTTTTTTCGAGTCTATTTTTATAGTAGATATAGCAATTCTAACATTGGTTGTGAAAATTTTTCTCCCTCCAATATATAGTGAAGTGAAAATTCTGAAAATTATAGCTTCTGACTGTAGGTTTGTCATCCGAAAATTTCCCCATCTGTACTTCACAAATCGAACAACTTCCCTGCCTAACTCCTAACTCCTACCAAAATATTACGATTGAAATAGGATTGCTGTATATTTGTAATGTCTGCTACGAATAAGACCGAAAAAATTCAAGTCCGCTTCAGCTGTGATGGGCAGAAAGTTAAAACATTTCACTTAGTCAATGTTATAACTTAGCATAACCTAGCAAACCATTGAAATAAACTATTTATTGATTAATTTCTCAAAGCGGAATAAAAAATATAACTATAACTTGCATCTCCATCGTCTAAACCACTTATTATAATTTCATAGCTCCGGAATAAAACCCCACCTAAACTAACACAAATAAGCGAAGCAAAACCTATAAATAATCAAAGGATATTAACTATGAAATCTAACTCTAAAAATAATGAACCGGATGGCAATGAACAAGTTCCTCAGAAATCGCCTCATCCTTTTTTACTATCATTAATTTTAACTGGAATCTTAGCTGCTGAAGCATATCCAAATCTCACTGAAACAGCAATTGCTTCTGTAAAAGTTCTGCAATCTTCTCAAGTAGAGATAACTAGCCAAATTACTACTAAAACTGATAGATTTGTTAATATTGAGCAAACCTCTGTCAATGGAAGCTTTGATAATGTCAAAAAGTTGAGTAAACCAATCTTTAACTTGGCAGAAAAACTTACTAATCAAGTTAAAAAAATTCCTCATGGTATAATTGAAGCTGTTTACCAAGATTTAGAGAATCGAATCGGCATTGTCCCGGAAACGATTAAAGTTAATGCAGTCAGTCAAGAGACTTGGCCAAATACTTGTTTAGGATTAGCTAAAAATGATGAACTTTGTGGCCAAAGATTAGTAGAAGGTTGGCGTCTTATTTTGTCTAATGGTAAAGATCAATGGATTTATCGTACAGACAATAGAGGCAAGTTGATGAGACTAGAAATCTAAAATTCCAGGTAGTAAGGAAGTAGAATTTAAGGTTGTAGGGGTTTGGTCTCTAAACCCTCTACAAACTATCAACTTTCGCTCTTTTCTGATGGTAGAATTTTATTCTCCAATTTATCGGGAACCGTAGCCAGTGGGTTTGATCTTATGAGGTATAAGGTACACCTGTCGTGGCCAAGATGCCCATACTACAATAATTTTACCAAAAAAAGAGGTATCAAGCCTCTCCTTTTAAGGGGACGAAAAAATTTTAACACGGTTCCCGATCAATCAGTATTTCAAGCCTCCGAATTTAGTCGGAGGTTCATTCTCTACTGATAACTGATAACTGAAATGACCATTCACACCTTGTACCTCATTTGTCGGAAACCTGCTGTAAATTACGTTAGTAGAAGCAGTAGGGACATTATATGCAACGTCTGTACTGCTTGTTATGACTTATATAGGTTTTATGAAGCAGTAACAGGAATTATGCAAACCAACCAAGAAATTAGGTTTATTGGCTCTTTCAAACAATAAAATTTTATTAATAGACCAGGTTTATATCTAATATTCTTACCTGGATTCAGTAAATATAACTTTAACTGGGGCGGAAGGATTCGAACCTCCGAATGGCTGGACCAAAACCAGCTGCCTTACCACTTGGCGACGCCCCATTTCCTCAACATTTAATATCTTAGCACCTATATGTAGGAATTTGTCAAGGGTTTTTTCCATAATTTTTTTGAAGTTTTGATTTTGCAGGAGTTATGGGCTTATATCATGTCTGGTTGAATACTTAGACTGTGGAGGAAGTAAGGCAGAAGGCAGAAGGCAGAAGGAAAGAAAAGGCAATTATGGCAGAAAGTTTTTTGATTACTGATTATCCGGATTTGGTATTAAATATTGATCCAAGACAATATGGTGCTATCTGCAAGTTATATAAAATCAGGTCGAATACTTTTATATCCTTTGGGAAGATTGAAGTGTAGATATAATATAATTATGAACATATACTATATGAACAGATTTTATATTATAAAGTCAGAAGTCATAAAATAAAGATTAATTTGAGAGTTTAAGGAGCTTTAATTGGGATTTTAATGATAAACTCAGTTATTTGTCCTGGTTCAGAACTACATTTCAAAATACCACTATGTTTATCCACTACAATTTGGTAGCTAATCGAAAGGCCAAGACCTGTTCCCTTTCCCACTGGTTTGGTGGTGAAGAATGGATCGAAAACTTGATTGATTAATTTTTTGGTCATTCCGGGGCCATTATCTGTAATGGATATAACAGCATATTCGACATTGAAGGTAGATAGATTTTGATTGTCATCTTCAATATCTATTATTTCTGGTGCTTCAAAACCTAGATAAGTAGTAATTTTAATTATTCTTGGTTCTGGTTGACCTTCTAGAGCATCAATGGAATTACTGATAATATTCATAAAGACTTGGTTGAGTTGTCCTGGATAACACTCTACTAGGGGCAAATTACCATACTCTTTGACAATTTCAATTCCAGAATCTTGCCCCTTTGCTCTAATCCGGTTATCTAAAATTAGCAAGGTGCTATCAATACCTTCATGGATATCTACTATTTTTTTCTCTGATTCGTCTAAACGAGAGAAGTTTCTTAATGATAAAACTATTTGACGAATACGTTCGGTACCCATTTCCATTGAAGACAGAATTTTGGGTAAGTCTTCCATTAAAAATTCTAATTCCATATCTTCAGTTTTGTTCTCAATTTCTGCGACAGGTTCTGGATAATACTTTTGATAAAGATCTAACAATTGGAGAATGTCTCTGGTATAATCCTTAATATATTTGATATTACCATGAATAAAATTGACAGGATTATTAATTTCATGGGCAACTCCAGCTACAGTTTGACCAAGAGATGACATTTTTTCTTGTTGGATTAATTGAGCTTCTTTTTGCTTGAGGTTTTTTAAAGCTACAGTCAGTTGATGAGCTTGAGTTTGAGCTGCTAATGCTGCTGCACGGGTTTGAGCATAAAGTTCTGCTTGGTCAATGGCGATCGCTAGTTGGTCTACTGCTGCTTGGAGTAATTCTACTTCACTTTCTTGCCAAGGTCGATAACTACTATATTGATTACAGATAACTCCTCCCATTTGACCAGCGCGAGTCCGCAATGGTAGTAATAGTGTAGATTTGATTCCCAACTGTTGTAAATATAGCTGCATTTTTGGGAGTTGCTTTTGATGAACTGTTTCTGTATTGTCAAATTGTAAAATTTCGTGGTTCCGAATTTTATCTGATAAAATGGCTGTCTGTTCTTGGGGATATTCTGGAATCTGAACTAATATTGTTTCTTTGGCAGATTCATGGGTGATAGCAATGCTAGTAACTTGACCAGATAAGCACCATATAAAGAAACATTGATCTATTTCTAAGAGGTTTCTAATTTCTGTAACCGCAGTTTCTAATATATTGTCAAGATCTAGGGAGTCTCTAATTTGACTAGCGAGACGAAACAATAATGCTTCTCTGTTACTTAATAGTTGTTCTTGGATATTGACTCGATCAATAGCAATAGAGATGGTGCTGGCAACCCAATTAAGTACGTCTCTAGCTGAGTCTGTAAGGGTTTCGTAACTCCATACACACATTACCCCTACCACCCGACTATCTGAGGTGAGTATGGTAAAATCGTTGGTCAATATTTGTAGTTTGTTATCGGAGTTAACTTCTGAACTAAAAATTTCAGAAGTTAAGATGTTTTTGGGATTCAATAATTCCTGTTCATATTTTACATCTAATTTTAAGTTGTTACCAGATAATGCTTGTAATTCTAGTTGACTGGTTTGACTATTAATAGTCCAAATTCCGGAACCGATAACATTTAACTCTTTGACAATAGCTTTGACACAACGTTCGAGAATATTACTGAGAGAACTACTTGCTCCCAGAGCTACTCCTACTTCTGCTTCCAGAGTTGATAAACTTGCTCGCTCTAGCAAAGTTGCTTCTGTGCGTTTACGCTCTGTGATGTCTCGTGAAACAGCGACTAATTCTATAAGTTGACCTGTTTCTGAATCTTGAATTTTTTGACAAGTGGTTTCAAACCAAATGTAATATCCGTTTTTATGGCGCAGTCGATGAGTGAAAGTATATGCTTCTGTTTCCTGAGAGACATCAAGTTCAGATAGTTTCCGATCTTCTGGATAAAATAGATCATACATACACTTTCCCACTAATTCATCCGGTTGATATCCCAGAAGAGAGTAAGAAGCAGCAGAAGCAAATAAATATATACCTTCTAAGGTTTGCCTAGAAATGATATCAGTAGAATTGTTAGTCAGGAGTCGATAAAGTGCTTCACTATCTCGCAACGCTTCTTCTGCTTGTTTTTTTTCAGTGATATCTGTCTGAATACCAATAAAGTGAGTAACCCTACCATCATTATCTCTAACTGGAGATATTGCTAATTCATTCCAAAAGGGAATACCATCTTTGCGGTAATTTTTGACGACGACTAAACAGTTTGTTTCTGATTTTATAGCTTGGCGAATTTCAGATAATGCCACAGGATCGGTGTCAGCACCTTGTAAAAATCTACAGTTTTTTCCTAATGTTTCTTCAGGAGGATAACCTGTAATTTTAGCAAAAGCAGGGTTAGAATAAATAACGGGATTATCTGGATGGGTATTGGCAGTAATCACTATACCATTGTTACTAGCAGCGATCGCTCTTTCTAGCAATAATAGTTTTTTTTCTTCTGGATGCTCTTGAGCTTTTTGTTGTATTTTTTTTTGTAATTCTATTTGACTACTGATATATCTACTTAATTTTTTTAATAGTTTTTGACATTTCTCTGTTAAGTTTCTGGATACATAATCCATTAATGATAAAATCCCGATTTGTTTGCCATTAATATTAATAGAAATTCCTGCATAAAATCTGATTTTTGGTTCTGATACTACTAAGCTATGATTTGCTGTTATTTGATTTGTTAATGTATCAGGTATAATTAATATTTCTCCTTCTTTTTTTGCTAAGAAGTCTAGAGCTACTTGTTGTACAAAATTCAGGTATTCGTCTTGATTATTATTATCTATTTGAGATTTGAACCAAAGGTAGTTAGAATCTCTGAAGCTAATAAATGCAATTGGAGTTTCAGCTATATCTGCTGCTAACTCTGCTATTTCTGCAAAGGAAGTTTCCATAGATAATACCTGATATAATGATTTTACTTCCATTTTATTGACTTTCCTTGTTTAATTTTTTATTCTTTATCATGCAATAATTAGCTATAGCAATTTCCATGTTGATGATGTACAAAATTCCTTGGCTCTAGGGAGTAGGATGAGTAGGGATGAAATCATAAAAACAACGTTAATTCAGTTAATTGAGAAACGCCATTGTATTATTTTAGAATATAATTTTATATATATTAATCTCAGCAAACAGCTGTCAATTATAAGGTAAGCATTCAGCACTTTGCACTCAGCGTTCAGCTATCTATTTTACTTTGAGATAAAAGCTTTATGATACGGTTCCCGATAAGTCAGAAATTTTATCTGAATTACAAAATTCAGTTTCCCAGTTTATATTCGTTTAAATCTCTTCCTTAAGGTTGAGATTTTTATTGTTGTTTCACTGCACAAGATGAAAAGCGCAGCGACGACCGAGGAGGCTAGCTGACAGCTAATAGCTGAATGTTTACATATTAACAACTTGAAAATTTATCAAGTTAGATTACTATATCATAGAATTATAGCATAAACTAATATTAGTTAACTACCAACTAAGCTTACGGTGTAAGCATTTAGCAGTCAGCTAACAGCTACTACTTCTAGTTTTTGATAAAGGTTTTATTCTTCAAAATTAAATCTAAGTAAAAAAATCATTTTTCAAGCATATATTAATTAAAACCTTCTCTTTAAGGTTAAAATTTTATAGCTAAAAGCTCTTTGCGGAGCATTCCGTAGGAAATGCTTACCTTACAGTTTATTTGCAGTTATAAAGCAGTAAATTGATACACAGAATTTTCCTAAAATATAGTATATATACTTAAGGTATTTATTTATGGACAAATATACACTAAATTCAGGCAAGAATATGTCGGAAACTGAAAATAAAAAAAAGACTATCTTGGCAGTAGATGATAGTAAGATTATGCACACCCTTATTAAACAGGTTTTGGGTAAGGAATATCGGGTGTTAGTAACTGATAATGCTGTAGATGCGTTGTCAATGATTTACAATGAACAAGTAGCGGTTCTATTGTTAGATGTTTCGATGCCTGATATAGATGGTTTGGAATTATGTCGTACAATACGCACTATTCCTCAATTTGAAAGTTTGCCTATTATTATGTTAACAGCTAGAGATAGTTCTTTTGATAAAGTTAAAGGACATTTAGCTGGTGCTACAGAATATCTGACTAAACCTTTTGATGAGGAGAAGTTACATGAAGTAATTAGTCAGTTATTAGATTAACAAAAGAGTTATCAGTTATTAGTTATCAGCATCATTTTTGGTAATTAATTCATTATAACTGATAGAGTATTTTTTATGTATTCTCTACTGTCTAATTTTCATTTATCAGTTATCATTTTCGGTAATTAATTAAGTATAGTATAATTGATAGAGTATTTTTTATGTATTCCCTACTGTCTAATTTTCATTTATCAGTTATCATTTATCAGTTATCAGTTTCGGTAATTAATGCAGTATAATTGATGCAGTATTTTTTATGTATTCCCTACTTTATAATTTTCATTTATCAGTTATCAGTTATTAGTTGATTTAGATTGCCAAGGATTAAAATCCTTGGCTAATAGCTTAAGTCATCTAAAAATGACAAAGTTATCTATATCGTTCTATGCTTAATTAATACACCTTGATATAATGTGGTAAAATAGGAGAAATATTTTTTACTTATTCCCTACTATCTAAAAGAAAAAAATGTTACTCGAACTAAAAAAATAACCGTACCCCCCGGACAAAAAGTATTATTAAAAGATGTAAGTTGGCAAGAATTTGAAGAAATTCTCACCGACTTAGGAGAAAATCGTTCTTCTCGAATAGCTTATGCAAATAATACTTTAGAAATTATGGCTCCCTTACCAAAACATGAACTTAGTAAAGAACTTATTAGCGACTTACTAAAAGCACTTTTATAAGAACTAGATAGAGAATTTTTAACTTTAGGTTCCACAACTTTCAAAAATCAGCAAATGGCAAAAGGAATAGAACCTGATAATTGTTTTTATATAGAAAATGAAGCTAAAGTTCGTGGGAAAGAATGTTTAGATTTAACTGTCGATACCCCTCCAGATTTAGCCATAGAAATAGACGTAACTTCCCGGACTCATACTAATATTTATGCCAGTTTAGGAGTTAGAGAACTTTGGCGATTTGAGGGAAGAAAGTTGGAAATGTATATATTAGAAAATACCAAATATATAGAGTCAAAATTTAGTCTGCATTTTCCTGATTTACCCTTAATTGAAATTATTCCCGAATATTGCGATCGCTGTAAAATTATAGGTAGAAATCAAACCATGAAAATATTTCGTAATTGGGTAAGAGAACAAATTTGAGAATTTGGTAATTAATAAGTTTGTTGATTTTGCTTGCCTTTTCAGTCTGTTTCTCTTGACTCTGTAGGGACGTTGTATGCAACTTCCTGCCGTTACTACCAGACTTTTTCAACCCTAAATAGGCTGTAAGATTTGAGTGTAGGGGTTTGGTTTCCAAATCCCTTTACACTTGGGGAAAGGAGACCAAACCCCTACAGTTTTTTCTCACAAATCATTTCATACTGCTATATATCAAGACTTACGCAAAGCAACTAAGAAACCGCGTTTATTGTCGTGATTTTATAGACAAATAAAATAGGATTGCTATATAAATTATTCAGAAATTTTCAACTCATATAGATTCCATAAGCCTCATCCTAACTCACTATAATTATTTTCTTTCATTCCCTTACAAATAGTGTCATAAGTGTAGGTTGGGTTGAAGTCGGAAACCCAACAATAATAACACCATTTCTCCAAAACTATGACAGTATTAATCTATAGAATCCCAATCATTAATAAAATCAAGAACTGTAGGAATATTTGTTAGTTTTAACTTCCTTCTACCAGGGCTTGTATTTTCAAAATTAAGAGAAGTATAGTTAAATTTTATTGGCAAAAATCAAGTTTAAAAAAAAATGTTTTCCTGAAAATTATTCAGAAATTTTCAACTCATATAGATTCCAGAAACCTCCTCCTAACTCACTATAATTAATTCCTTTAATCCGGTCGCGAATAGCATCAAATTCTAGAGGATTTATCATATAAATAAAAGGTAATTCTTCAGCAATAACTTGTTGAGCTTGACCATAAAATTCTTTTCGCTTCTCATCATCTAAAACTTGAGATGCTTGAACATAAAGATCGTCTATTTCTTGTTCCCAATCATTTACTTTCCAGCCTTCTATTTTTTCTCCCCCCGCTTCAGGTCCTTGATTAAAAGTATGTAATCTACCATCTACAGCCCAAATATTATAACCACCATGAGGTTCAATACTTCCTCCTGTAAAACCTCCTAAATAAGCCTCCCAATCTTTCGATAAAGTCAGCTTTTGTACATAAGTATTAAAACTCAAAAATTGCATATTTACTTTCATACCTAGTTTTCCCAAATCTTGATTAATTTGGGTGGCTATTTGTTCTCTAACTTTTCTACCCGCACTTGTTAGTAAAGTAAATTCTACTTTTTGATCTTCACTATCTAATAAATCACCATTTTGATTATATTTAAAACCAGCTCCCAGCAAAAGTTCTTGAGATTTTTCCGGGTCATAATTATAAACTTTTAAACCCTCTTCAGGAGATAAATAAAAAGGACTGGTCACAGGAATTGGAGAATATTGAGGCGCACCTAATCCACGGTATATATTATTAGTCATTGCCTCTCTATTAATTCCATAAGCGATCGCTTGTCGAAAAGCTTTATTATTAAACCATCGAGATTTAATCGGGTCTACTAATGGTTTTCCTTGAGAATTTTTCGCCTGATTTAGATTAAAACAAATAAAGCTAGAAGTAGATGTCGGACCACCATTATAAATAGTATATTTGCCTCGTTTTTCTTCTCGTTTCAAAAGAGGATACATTTCTGCTGTAACTTGAATTGTATCTAATTCTCCAGAACGAAAATTTAACAGTTGATTATCTGTATTTTCGATTACTTGCCAAACAATATTTTCAATAAAAGGTAGATTATTTCCCTCATCATCCTTGCGCCAATAAAAAGGATTTTTCTCTAAAATAATTCGTTGATTTGGAGCATAACTTTTAACCCGATACATACCATTACCAACAATTTCTGCGACTGGAGTATCAGTTCCCCATTTTGTCAGAAAATTTAATTCTCCTTCAGAATTAGTAGTACGAACAGAATCTTTTAAAACATGAGCAGGTAAAATATATAATCCTCCAGCATATCTGACAAAAGGAGCAAAAGATTCAGGTGTAGAAAATTCTATACGGAGATTATCTATTTTTTTTACTGTTGGTAAAGCACCACTTTTACCAATTCTCAAAATATCTTTAGAGCTGCTAGGAATTTTATCATTCAGATAGATTTCGTTATAGGAAAATACCACATCATCAGCAGTTAAAGGTTCTCCATCTGACCACTTCAAATCTTCTTGTAAAGTAATAACTACTTTCTGTCCGTCATCAGAAACTTCCCAAGATTCAGCTAATGCTGGTTCTAATTCTCCTGTAATGCCATTTTCAATAATTAAACCCTCATAAATATAACTAAAAACACTATATGCGGACTGATTTAATGGGTAGTTAAAAGTAGAAGTATCGCTTGGAGTAGAAACTACTATTCGAGATTGAAAATTTGATGGTGCTGGTTTACAAGCAGTGAGGAAAAATATGAAAATAACTGTGCATAAAGTTATTAATTTACGATAATATTTTTGTTGGATATTAAGTTGAATCATTTTCAGTTGATATATCTCTACAATTTAGATGATACCTAATTACAGTACTTTTTATTTGAGTAGATAAAAAAGTTAGTTTTCTGCATTAGGATGGGTTGATTTAAACTTAGTCTAGTAGGTTGGGTAGAACAGAGTGAAACCCAACCAAAATTTACTAATGACAAATAAATATAATAACATTGATATTGTCATTGCGAGGCGGTCAGAAATAAGTTACGCTTTGAAGGAAAGTATTAACTTAGCCGAAGCAATCTCTTCAGGGAAATTTTAGTTTAGTAGGTTGGGTAGAACAGAGTGAAACCCAACCAAAATTTACTATGATTGGGTTACTCCTGCGAAGAAGCGAGCTGCGTTCCATGCTACGCAACCCTAAGGGGAACAACCCAACCTACTCTTATTTTTCTTGGGGTTTGGAGACTAAAACCCTATAGTTTACAATTTTTGCTTAAAAAACTAATTTAAAGTATAATCTTTCTGAACTATAGATTTATTTCACTTCGTCTAAAAAACCTAACCCCCCAACCCGCTTCTATCCCCCCTAACCCCCCTTTGAAAGGGCAGATAAGGTAAGGGGGAGAATATCTTTCTCCCCTCTCCTTGCAGGAGAGGGGTTGGGGGAGAGGTCTTTCAGGTAGCTAAAAACTACATAATTTATCCTCCTTTAAACTCAGTAATTTTATTCCTAAAAACTAACAATTAAACATTATGTCATTAGAAAATATTCAACTCATAATTTCCCTATCCGATCCACAATTAAAAGATGAATAACTTCAAACAGATACCCGAACTATTTTGTCATAAATTCAAGGATTTGATGGAGTGAAAAATGCAGATTTAATGCCAATAGAAACCGTTGAACCTGGAGCTATCAGTGTCGGTGCTTTTTAGTAGGTATTCTCACGGCAGAAGTTAATGTTGAAAATCTCAAAGGTTTAATTAAATATTTAGGCGATCGCCTCTATGGTAAATCTATTCAAATAAAAATCAAAATTAAAAGTAATGATCGAGAGGTAGAAGTTGAGATCGAAGGTCGTAATGTTGAAGAGTTGAATGAGAAATATGAGAGAGTTAAAGCAACAATAGAAAAAATTACTAATCAACAATAAAAAAGTTAGTCAAGGAGATTTTTTGATGAAAAAAATAGCTTTATTAATTGGAATTAGTGAATACTTCTCAGACTCTTTTAAAAATTTGCCTAGTACCCTGAAAGATGTTGAGGCAATGAAGGAAGTTTTAGATAATTCTCAAATGGGAGACTTTGATGAAACGAAGGTGTTACAAAACTCTCACCGCCAAGAGATAGAACTGGCAATTTATGAATTGTTTGCTGACCGGAATCAGGATGATGTTTTATTGCTTTATTTTTCTGGTCATGGAGTTTTAAGTAGAGAAAGTAATCTATTGTTAGCTACTCCTATAACTGACAAAAGTGAACGGGATATTATTAGGCCGACTGCTGTAGCTGCTAGTTTTCTACAAAGTGAAATTAACAATAGTCTTTCCGAGCGTCTAGTTGTTATTCTTGACTGTTGTTATAGTAGCACATTTACTAAAGGAATGAATGTTAAAGGAGATAAAAAAATAGACATTCCGCCAGAATCTCTAACTATTCCACCCATAGTATCAGTCATCAGTAATAGATTTAAAGTTTAATGAAACTACCCCAACCTGTAATTATTCCTGATGAAAAACTGACTAAATACTTATTAGTATATCAATAACAAGATGACAAATCAAAATTGATTTTACAACCAGGTTTTACTCCTGAAAATTCCGAACAACTAAAAAAACAGTATTCTGCAATTAGTTTTTACTACAGAAGCAATAGTAGATAGAACTAATAAATACGGTACATTTTACAGAGTAGAAGGTATAATAACTCGGGTTAATAACAGAAATTTAGCAGTTATTACCATCTGGTTACAACGAAAAGCAGATAATCAAACTCAATTTATTACTCTAATACCACTTAAAAGATAAAACTACCAATGCTTGAATTATACCAACGTATTTCTCTAACCAAAGACTTCCCAGAATATAACCTTAAAAAAGGCGATATTGCCATGTTAATTGATACAGTACCTCACCCAGAAGGAGGAGAAAATGGTTATATATTAGAAGTATTTAATGCCGTAGGAGAATCTATTAATCTAATTATCGTACCTATCTCTGCTGTTGAACCTTTGAAACAAGATGAAATTTTATCTGTTCGTTCCTTAGTGGAAATATAGCAACTCTCATAGTTATGAACTAAATTTATAATCCCCCTAAATCTTCCTTTGAAAGGAAGACTTTTTCTTAACTCCAGGGGAGATTTATACCAATGCATGAGGATGGTGAGGTAAACTTAAGACCTACTGCAGTTCAGCCTTTGTTTGCTGTAACAACCACGGAAGGTTGTGTTACTAAAATTACTAAATAAAATTTTGTACCTCACGGGCTTCCGAAATTGCTATAACACTATATGTTCAAAGATATTATTGCAGTTAACCATCAAGAAAACTATCTACTTTATCTTAAATTTGAAGATGGTAAAAACGGAATTGTAGATATTAGTAAGCTAATAGAATTTACCGGAATATTTGCTAAATTACAAGACATAAATTCTTTTAAAACCGTCAAACTCAATCCAGAATGGGGAACAATTTATTGGGAAAATGGTGCAGATTTAGATCCAGATGTTTTGTATTCTATTATCGCCAATGAACCAATTCCTAAATTGTCTCTAGAACAACAAAATATCAAACTATTAAACCTTTTAAAAAAAAATAAATAAGGAGAAATTAATTAATGATTCAAAAATATCTACAAAAAGCTTTTCAGTTATCAGTTATCAGCAAGAGGTTGAAAGTTTATTATAATGCTGGAATTATACCAACGAATTTACTTAACCAAAAGTAGGTTGGGTTAAGCGACAGCGCAACCCAACAAAAATGTGAATTTATTAACATAAAATATGTGTTGGGTTTCGTGACTCAACCCAACCTACGAAATACTTATTTTTTATTATTAGGAATTATGTCACCCAACAAAAATGTAAATTTATTAATATCAAATATGTGTTGGGTTTCGTGACTCAACCCAACCTACGAAATGCTGATTTTTTATTATTAGTAATTATGTAACCCAACAAAAATGTAAATTTACTAACATAAAATATGTGTTGGGTTTCCTTCCTTAACCCAACCTACGAAATACTTATTTTTTATTATTAGGAATTATGTCACCCAACAAAAATGTGAATTTATTAATATCAAATATGTGTTGGGTTTCGTGACTCAACCCAACCTACGAAATGCTGATTTTTTATTATTAGTAATTATGTCACCCAACAAAAATGTGAATTTATTAATATCAAATATGTGTTGGGTTTCGTGACTCAACCCAACCTACGAAATGCTGATTTTTTATTATTAGGAATTATGTAACTCATTTTAGATTAATTAGAGTAAACAGATATTGTCATTGCGAAGTGGTTATCAACAAGTTAAGCTTTAAATAAAAGTATTAAGTGAGCCGAACCAATCTCTTTCTTGATATATATTATAAATGATAATATAGAGAGAGTTTATTCCAGTAAACTTTAGTTAGCAAGATTGCTTCAGAGGCATACTTGAGAGAACATTCAAACAACTTTTTCTACCTCCCCTCGCAATGACAAATGGGTAAATTTTATGCAGGGATATTGAACTTTTAAAAGAGCAATCTTCCCCCCCTTCCCTTGCAGGGAAGGGGGCTGGGGGGTTAGGTTTTTTACCTAATAAACCTTCCCATCCGGCATAGTTGCACCAGTCAGAATGGCATCCTGTAAATCAACCCCTACCATCTTCGCATCTCGCAAACTAGCACCCCGCAAATCCGCCCCCCGCAAATTAACACCATCTAAATTTGCACCCCATAAATACGCTCCTTGCAAATTAGCACCACTCAAATCTGCTCCAGTGAGATTGGCTAAATTCATATTTGCTCCACTTAAATCAGCATTCCGCAAATCCGTTTCACTTAAGTTAGTCTTCATTAAGTTAGCTTCGTGAAATTGACTACCGATGAGATTACCATGATGCAAATCTGCTTTTTTCAGGTTTGCTTCACCTAATTTTGTCCGACGTAAAAAAGCAAAACTGAGATCACTTCCACTTAAGTTAGCACCTTGCAAACTAGCACCGCTCAACTTAACTTCACTAAGATTCATATTACTGAAATCAATTCTCTCTAACTGCAAACCATTCAAATAAGCACCACTAAGTTTGATTCCAGTTAATTGTGCGCCCTGAAGATTAGCTCCACTTAACCTTGCTCCACTAAGGTTAGCCCAATTTAAGTTTGCTCCTTCTAAGTTAGCGCAACGGAAGTTAATGCCATTGAGATTCGAACCACACAAATTAACTTTTGGTAAATTAGCTCGAAATAGACTTACTGAAGTAAGTATGGCACCACTGAGTTTAGCTCCACTTAAATCTGCTTTTGGAAGTTGAGCACCTTGAAGATTAGCTTTAGTCAAATCTGCTTCTATGAGTTGACTTTCCTTGAGCTTGACAAAAGTTAAATCTGTACCATATAAAAAAGCTCCGTTTAAGTTAGCGCTGACAAGAAAACAACGCTTCAGGTGCGCTCTCGCTAAGGAAGCATCCATCAGATTAGCACCAGATAAATTAGCAGAAATAAGTTTAGCGCCAATTAAATTAGCAGATTTGAGATTATAACCCCGAAAATCTCTTTCTCCTTTGAGATATAGTTTTAATAATTCATTCTCTTTCATATTGTTCGCATCCTTATTAGTTGAAGTGATTTGTGACTATTAACATCCTCCCGACCCTGCTCTACCTGAGAAACTGACAATGGAAATTAGCTTCGGTTAAATAAATTGACTCTCCTGAAATTAGCTAAATTAAAATTTACCTCTATAAATTATTAAAACTCAAAATATCAAAAAAACACCGCACTAATACTTTTCTTAGCTTAACCACAGCTTTGTTAATATTTTCTGTTAACAAAAATTAGGACTTACGCAAATAAAACTGTTTTTTTCAGTTCACCTGCGTAAGTCCTGATATCAAAAAATTTGTACTTCATAATACTTAGAATCCGCTGTCAAATATCAACAGCTAAAAGTTACTAACCTTCATATTTCTGTAGCAAAACCACTGCATAAGCAGCAATACCTTCTTCTCTACCGACAGGACCTAATTTTTCATTTGTAGTAGCTTTAATACTAACTTGATTTTCCTCTAGTTCTAAAGTAGTAGCAAGGCGCGATCGCATCTTCTCTATATGTGGTTTGAGTTTAGGACGTTCTGCCACTACTACTGAGTCAATATTACTAATTTTCCAGCAAGCAGCATGAACTAAATGATTGACACGGTTCAACAAATCTATACTATCAGCTCCAGCCCATTTGGGATCGCTCGGAGGAAAATAATGGCCAATATCACCCAAACTGAGAGCGCCTAACATGGCATCCATAATAGCATGGGTCAAAACATCTGCATCGCTATGGCCAATCAGTCCCATTTCATGGTCAATTTTGATTCCTCCCAGAATCAATGGTCTTTCTAGCCCCAATTTGTGAATATCGTAGCCATTACCTATGCGAAGGTTCATATTCTTAATTATTATTTAATAGAAAATAATTGTTTAACTATTGTATAGTATATCCTGCTATGTAAAAGCAGCGTTTTTGGGAATTAATTTTATTAGTATTAGAGGTAAGTTGTGAACATTTCATTCACTCAAAAAGTAGCATTCACTGATAACTTTTTTCTAGCAGAAGATGAGGGAGGAATTTTTGTTGTTAATGCTGAAAATAAAGGTGAAGATTTTCTGTTAGATGATGTAGCTGCTCAAATGTTGTTTGCTTTAATAGGAGCTGAGTCTATTCAAGAAGCTTATGAGGATATTTTAGAATTTGAACAAGTCGATCCAGAAGTGTTGAGAAATGATTTGTTAGAATATATTGAAGATTTAGTAAATGATGGAATTGTGAAAATTATTGACCAGAAAGGTAGTTTTTATGATGAAGATACAGATTCTTGAAGTCATTTCAGTTATTAGTTATCAGTTATCAGTACCAACCGCTGACACATCTGTATTGAAATAATAAAGTTGATTTTTTTTATGCCCTTTTATTCAAGGGTAGGAAACTTGATTTTTTCGTCAGAAGTTAAATTTAGGAAGAGCGATAATTCCTGAACCAGCTTAGTAATTGCTATATATAAAATCTGGTTATATTATATGTTGATAATTCTATCATTACTTTAATATTTAATAGCCCCATCAACCCCAGATTAGTAAACGCATTGATAAATCTAATTCAACTTTTCAGTATTACCTCCTGACACCCACCCTGTACGATTACTATCATCATCTACCCGAACTTTTTGCCATTTCTTATCAGAACTTTCCTCCAAAACTATAACTTTTTCTTGATAAGAAACACCTCCTATCCGATTAGCATTTTTACTAGGAGTGTCGCGGAGAATCAAACCAATAGGTTCTACCACAGTTGCTCTATAAGTCCCAGGATCTAATTGCTTTTTTGATTTTGTATTGTTAGTTGGAGTTGGTTTAGGAGACGTACTAGCTTTTTGGACTATAGGTTTATCATTCTGGAAAATTGGTCTTTCAGGCATTTTTGTTAGTTTAGCTGCAAAATAGAGAACTGCTGCTGCGCTAGCTCCAGCTAATAAAAGTATTGCTAAAATAAACCCTACTAAAAATTTGAAGAATCCATAAAAATTCATAACTTTTCAGTTTTTTTCAAAAGTTAAAATAAAAATAATTTGGCATCTAAAATATAGTACAACTATTTGTGGAGGTAGGGAGTAGGGAGTCGTAGGGACGTTGCATAACAAAAATGCGAACGTCCGTATTAGGGGAGTTACAGAGGAAATAGTTGAAAAAATAGTTTCTTAATTTTTCTGTCCTAGTCAACCTAAAATGGTAAGATGTCTGAACCTAAGCAAGCTAAAAAGTTGCACTTTTACGCTTCCCGATAAATCATACCCTAAAAAGACTGAAATCTTTATCTATAAATATTTTTAGATTTAATCATCCAGCCTTACTTACTTGCTATAACTTATTTTTAAAATTATCATATCTGGAAGCAAGACGTGCTTTACCTAATGCTGCCCAGTCTTGTAAAAACTTAATTTGTGCTTCTGCAGTTCTCGCTAAAGGAATAATTTGACTAGCAGATTCCAAAATATCCTCATTAGTAAACTCACGATTTTGACTAAACCCAATGTGCATAGCTTCTATTAAAGATTGTTCTATTTCCGCACCAGAAAAATCAGGAGTTTCATAAGCTAATCTATCTGTATTATAATTCCTAATATTATGAGGTCTTAACCTAGATAAATGTACTTCAAAAATAGCCTTTCTCTCTTCCTGGTTAGGTAAACCTACAAAAAATATTTCATCAAACCTACCTTTTCGCAATATCTCCGGTGGTAAAGATTCAATATTATTAGCAGTAGCTACCACAAACACAGGAGATATTTTTTCAGCTAACCAAGTAATAAAAGTACCAAAAACCCGACTCGTAGTCCCCGCATCCCCTTGACTTTTAAACCCGGCAAAACCTTTATCTATTTCATCAATCCACAAAACACAAGGGGCCAAAGCTTCCGCAATAGAAATCATTTGTCGGGTACGAGACTCCGACTCTCCCACCAAACCTCCAAATAAACGGCCTACATCCAAACGTAATAAAGGTAAATGCCAATGATGAGCGATCGCCTTAGCGGTAAGAGATTTTCCTGTACCCTGGATTCCTACTAAAAGTAAACCTCTGGGATGGGGCAAACCATATTGTCTAGCTCGTGCAGAAAATCCTCCTCCCCGTCGCAATAACCAATCTTTCAAATTATCCAAACCTCCAATATCGGAAATATTTTCACGAGCAGGATAAAAATCTAATATTTGAGTCTGCCGAATAGTTTGTCGTTTTTCCTCTAAAATTAAATCAACATCATTAATCTGTAATTCTCCGTGGGTAGCGATCGCCTTAGCCAAAACTCTTCTAATTCTTTCAATAGATAATCCTTGAGCTGCCCTAACTACTTCATCTAATAAACGTTTCTCTAAATTTTGACCCATTGCCACTAAAAGACGTTCTACTTCTTGAGCAATTTCTTGACTATTTGGTAAAGGAAATTCTATGATGGTAATAACCTCTGTTAAGTCATCTGGCACATATATTTCCGGAGCTAAAATAACAATATTTTTCGGTTGAGATTTTAACTTTTTTGCCAAATTTCTTAGCTTTCTCGAAATAGAAATATCTTCCAAAAACCTTTGAAAATCACGCAATATAAAAATAGCGGGTGCTGATTCCGGCAGCTTTTCTATAAGTTCTAAACCTTGAAGAGGATTTCTTTTGCCAAAACCTTTATCATTAGGATTATTTTGATATCCTTCCACAAAATCCCAAATATATACTGCTCTATTACCTTGTTTTTTAGCTGATTCAGTAATAGCATTTTCTACTCGTTCTTCTTCCCTTGTCTGGATATAAATTATTGAGTATCGCGAACGTAATAGTAGTTCAAATTCTGCTTGAAAATTCATAATATTTTTTCAGTATAAAAAAAACTTTCTCCCTTCTTACTTTTTTTTCCATCTGATTTTCTTCATTAGTTTATTAGAAGTTCAGGAAAAAAATTTCCTTTTTTCTACAATACTAACTAATATCATGTGTAGATATAAAAATCCTAAATAGGTTGTAAGATTTTATAAATGCGGGGTGTTGGTCTCCAAACCAAAAAAAACCCAGATTTGGAGACCAAACCCCTACAGTTTTCTCTCACAAATCATTCCTGATTCGTATAATTAGTTATTAAGAAAACTTTTTTCCTTCTCACCTTTTTTTTCATCTGCCTTCCTTTTTATTTTGTTAGGAGTTCAGAAAATATTTTTTTGTTCTTTCTACAATACTACAAAATATTATGTCCGTATAATTATTGATAAAAAAACTTTTTCCTTTCTTGCTTTTTCCTAAAAATCTTAACTATTATTCAATTGCTTTTTTATTGCCTCTAAAGCAGACCATCGACTATCTAAAACAGATGATGAAGTATCCATCTCAGATAATTTTATACCTTGGCAATTTTTATCACATAACTTTCTGGGAGGAACTGCTAAACAAACTTGTTCATATATCCATTCTCTAGGATTAAAATCTCCATTCGGGTGTAAAGATTCCATTAAATCTTCCACAGAATTTTCCACCTCTATATGAAATAAATCTTTTTCGGTTGTAACTTCATCTAACCAAATTAATTCCTTTGGACGAATCACCAATTTATAGTTATACTGTTTCAAACATCTATCACAAGTGAGGGTAATAATTGTTTCTGATTTAGCTTTAACTTCCAAATAATTTCCGTGGTGAGTTACCTGTAAATAACCCCTTACTGGAGTTAGTGTTTCCAAGTCTGATATAAACTCTTCAAACTTAATTAATTCTATCTGATCGTTTTTTTTCAACAGACTAGGAATAGATATTAATTCCATCTTCTTTCACCTCACTTATTCCTTACCAAAAATTCAGAATTATACACAAAGAATTCTGTATTTACCCTACCTAAATTAATGATTTTAATCTCTATAAATCATACCTTTCTCCCCATTTTTCCTATTTATTATTCTCAGCATTTCCTCCGGAATGCCCTCGCATTCAGCCGTCAGTTTTGAGCTATTAGCTTTAGAGGATAAATTTAATAAATAATATCAAATCCAATAGTATTGGTATAATTCAATATCGTCAAAGGTGAATTTAATCTTAATAGCTGATAGCTGATAGCTGATAGCTGAATGCTTACTTATTATTAGTTTTTAATTTTTACTACTAAACGACGGTCTGGTTCCTGTCCATGACTATAAGTTTCTAAATCTTCACAATCTTGTAGCATCGTATGTATTTGACGACGTTCCGTAGAAGATAGAGATGTTAACTCATAATCCTGACCAGTTAAACGTACTTTTTTAGCTGCATACTCAGCCATTAATAATAATTCTTCTTGGCGACGAGCGCGATAACCTCCTATCTCTATAGTGTATAGCAAAGGTTCTTCTGAATTATTATTTAGATTCAGAATAGTATTAGTCAGGTATTGAATCGCATCAATTACTTTACCATCAACCCCTACTAAAATAGAAACTTGTTCTGGGGTCAGGTTAGTTTCATCTATTGTCAACCAATAGGAATCCCCTTGTTGTTCAGCCATGACTTTAGCCGGAATTTTTGCTAAATTTAGCAATTTCTCTAGCCATTGCTGTCCTTCATCTGGTCCTTGATTTTGCTCTATGTAACTATCATTCATTAATACCATTAAGCTTTCTTCTTAGAACGTCCTGGTTCAAAGGGTAGTGCTTCTCTTCCCTTTCCTGTTTTTGCTGTTTTTGGTTGTGACTCTTCTACTAATTTCTGAAGTTCTTCAGGTAATGGTTCTTTAGATAAAATATATGCCTGAATAGTTTGAAATATGTTAGCTACTAGCATATAAAGTAGCACCCCTGCTGGAAGGGGAGTAAACAAAAATATTCCAGAAAATAGAATAGGAGTAATTTTATTTATAGAGTCTTGATTGGGATTAGCATTGTTAGCCCCTGGACCTTTACCTGATATGGCTTGACTAGCATATATACTAATTCCAAAACCAATCACCATGATTAAAATATCCCAGTGAATATTCCCATTCTCATCAAATGCACCGACACGACCCAGGGCTTGAATAAATAGAAATCCCTTATTTGCTGCAATTCCTGGAATTGTACCTTGAATTGTAGCTTCACCTGGTTCTAAAGCTACTAAATTTCCATCTTGGTCTATTTGAACTCTTTCAGAACCTTTAGTAATGGTCCATGTCGGCTGAATTTCAAATTGATTATATTCCTCTGTCAAAGTTGCTAAAGATTTACCCTCTTCTGTTTGAAACTCAACCTTAGTTTTATCTCCAACAATTAACTTATTTCCACTAGGCATTAAAGCTAAAATTGGGTAGTGAACACCATCACTAACAAATATATTTTGAGGTGAAGTTATGTAAGCTTGTGGTTGAATTCTTTCTAACTGTTCTTGAGGAAATATTTGTAAATCTACAGTATAGTTTATATTAGTAAAAGGTGAACCACGCAATGTTGCAAATAAGGCAAAAAGTATGGGCATTTGAAACAGAAGTGGCAAACATCCGGCTAATGGATTAAACTCCTTCATCAGTTTAGCCATTTCTTCCTGCTGTTTCTGTGGATCATCTTTATAACGTTTTTGAATCTCCTCCTGTCTTTGTTTCATTAAAGGTTGCGTAATTTTCATCTTACGCATATTCCGAATCGACCCAGCATTTAATGGGTAAAGACTTGCTCGAATTACAAGAGTTAAAGCTACAATTGCTAGACCATAGCTTGGCACGATTCCATAGAAAAAATCTAGAATCGGCAGCATTATGTTGTTGGAAATAAATCCTATACCAAAATCCATTATCTTATGTCTATCTTGGGGCTGGTGATGTTTCTTATCTTAACTATTGGAAATTATTTATTACTACTAATTCCAACATCTAGTTAACTACTTGTAAATCTAACTTTATCAGTATTCTTATCTAGATTGATATTCATAGTAACCGATCGAATGATTTATTTGGTCAACAATGGTTAAATAATTATTAATTAGTAGCAGTATCAGCTTTTTTAACTTTTGCTTCTATTTTTTCGATTATGTAAGCTTCAATTTCTCTAAATCTTGGTATTGCCCTCATTTCTAGGAGAGTACCATTTCTCAAGGTAATTGCTAAATCGCCCCAAGCTCCAAGTCCTCTAGGGACTTTTGCCACCCTGACAATTTCTGAGTAAACAACATCTGTACGATCTTGTCCCATCCAGCCCCCTATAACTGAAACTCGGCGATTAGTAATCCGATATCTGAGCCATAAGGCCCTAACAATAGCAGCCACAGCTAGAGGTAGGCCAATAATTGTGAGGCCAATTAATAAATTAAAAATTAAATCTCCTATGTGGGGACCACCATCATAGAAGGTTTCTTCTTGAATACCCATTTAATATCTCCGCTTGTGCCAATAACTTTTCTAATTGTTGCAGAAATTCGCCATAATTGCACTGTTGGGCTGGTGGTTTAACCACAATTACTATGTCCCACCCTTTTGATATGGATGGCAACATTTGGCGCAAAGCTGCTCTTATTTGGCGTTTAATTCGATTTCGGATTACTGCTCCTTTGCTCACCTTTTTGCTGATAGAAATACCTATGCGAGTTTGTTGGTGGGGTAGAGGTGAGTTGGGCTTCTGCTGATGGCGCAAAGCCCTCAAGGCCAAATAAGAAGTATTTTTGCGAATACCTTTCTGATATACAGCACTAAAGTCCTTATTATGACGAAGCCTGTTTTCTGTAGGCAACATTGTGAGATTTCTTCAAAATTGTCTAAATTACGAAAATAATCTTTAGTAAACTGCCAGACGTTCACGGCCTTTTTGCCGACGGGCTTTAATTACGGCTCGGCCATTTCTTGTACGCATCCTGGTTCTAAAACCAGATACTCTTTTTCTTTTTCTACTGGTACCACGCAATGTCCGCTGAGTCATTTTTCTTCACCACTAATTCAATAAAAATTAAAAATCACAATCTCTAATTATAGCATATATATCATAATAAACTTAGCTTTGATGAATTTATCCTCTATTCTCAGCTAAAATATCTACTCTATGCTCAAAAGCCATGTGCCAACATAACGTAGTAAAGGTACATCACCAGGAGTTCTGATATTGGCATTAAAGTGATACATTCCTCCAAATCTAGGATTTTTTACATTGTGGAGAACTACTTCGATTTTATTACCAGCAGGAATTGGTTCAGCAGGGTAAATTTCTATAAAATGATTTTCTTTGTCCCATACTACTTGATCTATGGGTATTGATTCTGGTTTTTCGGAACTTCCTCCCCCTACACGAATTTCTATCTCGTCAGGATCAAATGTACCCTTATAGTAGTCAGGATAAGAAATTGATAATTGAGAAATAGCTAAATTTAATTTGTTAGCTGGTATTCGCAGTCGATAACGATCCCAAACCCCAGATTTACCAGAATCTAAACGGAAGTTTAACTGATTTCTCCGTTCTGGCCCACCGAATAATGTAAATCCTGGCATTCCTTGAGCGAAAGTTGCCATTGAAAACCCTGTTAATAAGTAACTACTAACCAGTAAAGTAGAAAGTATACGTTTCATAAATTTTTCTCTCAGTATTGAAGTAGTATTTACAGTGACATACTCCCACACCATACCTTAAAGTTGGTGCGGGATTCTCGTTTCGTAGTCCTGAAGAAAGCATCGGACTCCACGAGCTTTAAGGATGTTTGGGCCTCGTCGCCCTATTTTTAATATTTATTGTCGCGTTTAAGTCGCGGTCTATTGCTATGTCGCAATGTGGACAAGAATGGGTTCTTTCTAAAACTTTATCAAGATTTTTTAAATACAGCCAAAGGAAGTCAAAATTCAAAAGTAAGAATTGTCGGAAATTAAAAATTCAAAAATTAAAAGTCAAAATTCAAAAGTTAAAAATTTCAAGAAAGTCAAAAGTAACAATTTCAGCTTAGGGCGTGTCATCAATTAAATAAATAAGTTGACAAAAAGGCTACTCTCTGTTAGGTAAAAATGGCGATCACGGTTGGGTAAATTAAAATATAGCGAGCGCATACCTAAAATTGTGTGGTCGGTAGG
>NZ_JAYKGW010000020.1:0-17110 GCF_035285525.1 Okeania sp.
CCTACCGACCACACAATTTTAGGTATGCGCTCGCTATATTTTAATTTACCCAACCGTGATCGCCATTTTTACCTAACAGAGAGTAGCCTTTTTGTCAACTTATTTATTTAATTGATGACACGCCCTAGAAACCTACGATTATCTATAAACAATCTGTTCTATTCCTTCTTCGCTCCTGGCAACGTCGGCCTTATCCAGTCCACAGGCTGTCACGGTCGTTCGCGCTAGCGGAGCGTAGCTCTAATATCAAATCCGGTAGCATCGGTATAATATAATTAAACCTGATTAATAGCAAGAGTTAGGCGATCGCCATGCCAAGATTGTTAAAGGTACAACCACACAAAAGTATCGAAGAGTTGGAGAAACTCTACCGACAAAGTCAAGACCCAATAGAACGAACTAGATGCCAAATCCTCTGGTTGGTAGCTAAAGGCCACAAAGTAGAAGAAGTGGCTGAGGTTACTGGATATCGGGGTGTTTCAATTTACAGAATTGTCAGGCGCTATAACCAATTAGGTATTGACGGATTAAAAGATCGGCGCCATCAACATCAGGGGCCAGAGACCCTACTCTCAGAAATAGACCAAGCTTTCCTATGGCAAGCACTACAAGAGCCGCCCATAGATGGAGGTTTATGGAATGGACCAAAAGTAGCTAAGTGGATGAGCGAGGATCTGGAACGTCCTATTCATCCTCTTTGAGGGTGGGAATATTTACGTAGCTTTGAAATGCGTTTAAAAGTGCCACGTCCAGCACATGACAAAGGGGAGATCACAGAGCCAGAACAGTGGAAAAAAAAACTCAACCAGAAAGTCCAAGAAGTAAGTCAAAAACACCCAGGGGCTAGAGTTGAAGTCTGGGCAATGGATGAACATCGCGGTTAGTTAAAACCTATATGTAGAAGAGTCTGGGTTCAGTTGGGATGACAACCGATCGCTAATGTTAACTGGAAATACCAATGGTTATGGTTATACGGCTTTGTTAATCCAAATAATGGTGAAACTTACTACTGGATTTTACCAAAAGTTAATTAGGGAGCTTTTTAACCGAGTTTTAGAAGACTTTGCACGAGAATTTGAGTTAGGAGAAGACAAACAAATTATCTTAACCATTGACAGAGCTGGATGGCATACAAGTTCTGAGTTAAAGATTCCTTTGGGTTTGCACTTAGAGCTGATTTATAAAGTAAATATTAAATTGGCCAGTCGCCTAACCATAAGGTGAATTAGAGAGCCATAAATCATGGCTTCACTCACATCTGAATACACCTCATAATCCTTGCTTAAGGGTCTAAATCTATTCAACCATCCAAAGGTTCGCTCAACAATCCATCGTTTAGGTAGTCGCTCAAAAGTTTGGGAAGTTCTCTTGATTACTTCCACCCTCACGCGATCGCCACAAACTTCTTGGACAGCCCTTGCAAAATTCTGACCAGAATAACCTTGATCTACCCAAAGCACCTCCAATTTTGACAGTTTATCCTTGGCTTCATTAAGTACTATGACTGCTCCTAATCGTTCTGAAGCATTTGCTTCCGTGACCAAAACACCAATTAATAATCCTTGGGAATCTACGACAATGTGACGCTTACGGCCTTTAACTTTCTTGCCACCATCGCCCGCCGTATACCACCCCCTTTTTTCTGTGGTCTTCACTGACTGAGAATCAGCAATGGCAACAGTTGAATCTTTATCCCTATCTAATTCTGTTCTTAATTTTTGGCGTATTTCCTATGCGCATCTGCTGCCAAAAACCACTTTTTTGCCATTTTTTAAAATATTTGTATGCCGTGCTGTAAGGTGGTAGATCGTGAGGCATCATTTCCCACTGACATCCAGTCCGTTGCACATAGAATATGGCGTTGAAAATTTCTCGGTAATCCACCTCTATAGGATGACCAAACCCCTTGGGTAATGGTACTAGAGGCTTGAGTATTTGCCCCATACGAGTCACTCATATCACTTGGGTATGGTTGACGTTGAGGGTTGGCGATCGCAGGTAGACGACTCATTAGTTATAAAATGGAGCAAGTATAGTCAAGAATAACACTATATTCACTTATGACTTAACTTTCTTTAGATTTACTTTATAAATCAGCTCTTAGAGTATTTGCCAGCCTACTCACCAGAATTACAACCTGTAGAGGGTTTATGGCCTCTAATTAATGAACCGATAGCAAATCATTCATTTGCAAGGAAAGGAGGAACTAGAAGAAGTTTTGTTTAAGCGTTGTCAAGTTCTTTTAAAACAGCAGTTTCTCATCAAGGCTATAACCCAGTATCATTGGTGGCCGAAAGTTCAAGTTTAATTATACCGATGCTACCGGATTTGATATAACTGACCGCCATCGCTAAATTTAACGCTGCATTTCCTACGGAATGCTTCGCAAACAAGTCTCGATTGCAACTAAAATTGCAGTGTTCGCATTCAAAAACACGCTCTGATCAGGATAGAGAGTGCTTCACCTGACCACACCTGCTGCAAGTCTTAGAACTAGGAAACCATCTATCAACGATGATTAGTTGAGAGCCATATAACTCACACTTTTACTCGCGCCTGTCCTCGTGCCTGTCTACGAAACTCATAAAAACCCATATCAGCAACAGCCTTAGCTAGCCTGTGATTACCCATCATACCTGATACATTTAAGTCTTCTATTACTATCTGGCTGTGGTTTTTAGCTAGATAAGTAGTCAGTTTATGCAATGTATCTTTTCTGATGTTAGCTACCTTTGTGTGTAACTGGGCTATTTTGAGTTGCGCTTTTTTCCAGTTAGAGCGAAAACTTCACTTTATGTCGGTTCAGGTATTGCAACCTAGAAAGTTAGAAGCTAAACTTTCTATAAGATTTTGTACCAGGGAATACCTCACCATTTGATAGCGTCAAAGAGTGATTTCACACCCAAATCTACACCAACTACATCAACTGATTTCTCAGTTACTTGAGGTTCTGTTTCTATGAGGAAGCTAATGAACCATCTATCAGCTTTCCTGCTAATAGTTACAGATTTAGGAGCGACATAATCTGGCAAGATTTCAAAGGTTTTCACCCATCTAATTCGAGGTAATTTAATTTGATGAAAATCTACTGATATTGAACCATCTAAAGTGAAACTATCGTCTTTACCTTTTTTCTTAAATTTAGGTACTCCCGACACTTTAGTAAAACAACGCTTCCAAGCATTTGATAAATGCCTCAAAGCATATTGAGGCGCTGTTTTAGATACTTCGTATCGGCCAATAGTTATTCGGTTTTACCATTGCTACTAATAATTTATAAAGGTCAACCGCAGTGGGGAATTTAAGTTTACTCTTAGGATTATTGGAGTTGTGATTAAGAATGTTCTTAGTCAACCATAGTCCCCAATTATAAGCATGTCAGGCCACACCTAGCATGCTTAGCCAGTCATGTTTTTTGCACTTTTGTGGGGTTTCACTCAGTTTTGAATCCTAATTGCATAAAATTCAACATAGATTATCACATATTATACCAGATAATCACAGATTATGTCAAGCTGTTAATTACCCCCAAAAATTAAGCGACGTAACAAAAGTTGACTTTGCAAATAACTAACAGCTTTAGCATAATAAGGGTCTGACGTAGTAGCGATCGCCTGTGGTTGCCGATATAACCGTTGCCTTTGAGAATATGACAAATTGATAACCACATCAGGAGTAACACCTTTTTTACTAATATCAGTTCCTTTAGGAGTATAATAGTGAGCAATAGTTACTGCCAAACCAGAACCATCGGATAAAGAATGTACCGACTGTACCAAAGCTTTCCCAAAAGTCCGATCTCCCATCACTGTAGCACGACCATTATCTTGAAGCGCCCCTGCCAAAATTTCACTAGCACTCGCCGAGTTACCATCTACCAAAACCACTGTCGGTTTATTAGTCAAAGCTGAACGGTTTGCCCGTAGTTCCTCTGTGTCTCCATTTCGGTTAACTGTACTAACAATAGCACCTTTATCCATCCACATCCGAGCAATATCTATGCTGATACGCAATAACCCTCCTGGATTGCCCCGCAAGTCTAAAACATAACCATCAGGATTTTGAACCTTTAAATCTTCTATAGCTTTTTCCATCTGTTTTCCAGCATTGGCACTAAATTCTTCCAAACGGATATACCCAATACGCTGCTTTCCTTCTTGCTTTATGTCATAGCGAACTGCTTGTAATTGAATTCTAGCTCTAGTTAAAGTCACATCAAATTCTTTGTTTCGAGAGCGAATAATTCGTAGCACCACCTCTGTACCTACCTCACCACGAATCAGTTTAGCAGCTCCTGCTACACTTAACCCATCAGTAGATTTACCGTTAATTTCTTTAATTTTGTCTCCTGGTAATAAACCTGCCTTCATCGCCGGAGAATTTTCCACAACATCCACCACAGCGATCGCGTTCGTCAGCTCTTCCTGCTTTAATTGCATTCCGACTCCAGACATTTCCCCTGCTGTTTGATTAGTTAGAGTTTTAAACTGTTCTGGGCTAAGGAAACGAGTATAAGGGTCATTCAGTTCATCTAGAGCTTGGCGCAGTGCTTTGTAAGCTTGTTCTTGGGAAGTATAATTTTTCTCTAATAAATTTGTCCTAATAGCTTGCCAATCTGTATTATTAAAGCTACCATCAACATACTCCCGATTAACAATTTGCCATGCTTCGTCCAATACTACTTTGGGACTATTTTCTAAATTTGCCTCAGCAGGCTGAGTGAAGCTAGGAGTTAATAAAGACAAAGCTGCTGTTGTAGCTAATGCTCCACTGTAAAATATTTTTGAAATTAAAGAAAAGTGTTTTGAAGGTGAGTTCATTTACTTTTTTGATATTTGGACATATATTTGGTTGACTTTTCCAATATTATATGATATTTTACAAAAAATTGGGGTATGTGCCTCCCTTTTCAAGGGGATGAAAAGCGGTCGAGGGATGGATGGGCTCCTTAACCATATCCAATCGACCAAGAGAAAATATTCGATTCAGTATTTCAAGCCTCTGGCTTTCCTAGGTCATGCTGCGCAAAGAGACAGAGGTGCTAATAACTGATAACGGATAACTGATAACTGAAATGACCTTAAATTTTTCTTGAAGAAACCTAAAATAAGTAAGAGGATATTAGCTGAAGATATTTAGGATTTACCCATGAACGCTATTGGTAGGGTGGATTTTCCGCGCTTCAAGACATGAAACGCTGCGCGACATGTTTGCGGAAAGCGTAGCATTCTACAGGAAAGCAAAAAGCTGATCTCCTAATGCACCAAGACCCTATCTATAAATTCTATAATATAGTGCCTCCCGTGTAAGTCCTGATATTAATAACTATATCTATTCTATCTATAGTTATTGGAAAATGGGCTATGGCAATCGTCAATAAGTTTAGGACTTACCAAAAAAACAAAAAAAGAGGTATAAAGCCTCCCCTGGTTCGGGGATGAAAAAATTTTAACTCAGTATTTCAAGCCTCCAAATTTATTCGGAGGTTCACTCTCTACTGATAACTGATAACTGAAATGACACAGTCACCCTAGATATAGTGTTTAAAACTATGGCGCGTTTTTTCAATCTATATACAGTACCTTTGCGTAACTCCTGAAGTTGTAAAATTTTATCAAATCAAAATAATTGGGTCTAAAACCCCGGTTTTAAGGCTAAACGTTTTTGGAGATTTACTCAAATCTTGGTTACAAAAACAACCTCTGATATAATGTTAATTGTTCTTATGTTTACTTCTCCCCGACTCCCCTACTCCCGTAGGGACGCCCTCCTTATGCAACGTCCCTACCCTGCTCAATGAAATCAGGACTTACCCACGCGCAACCTATTTTTTCCGATACGAACGACAGCGTTTCGCTCCGCGACATGAATGGGTCGCAGTCCGTCAGGATAGCAATCTCAAACCAAGAAAATTGCGTTTCTAATGCGTAAGTCCTGGAAATGTAAAAAAGTTTTTGAGAAATGGTATTACTTCCTCTGAGATTTCGAGACCAAAGCAGTACAGTTTTTTTCACAAATCATTTAGAATTGCTATATCAGAAAAATTTTAGTTCTTCTAGATAAAAAATTGTGGAAAGGAAAGCCGAAACCTCAAATTTGCTAGGTTCATTAATAAATCTGCTAGTTCCCATTACAGCTTTAGCAGGTATAATTAGCTTACAAATATTCTGGCCACCAACAGATTCTCCATTAAAAGAGAAAATAGTTTTAGACTCAACCGATGCAGTCTTAATTGAACAAAAAGAAGCCTTACAACTTAAGTTATGGAAAGCATTTCCTACTTTTGGATTTGATAACTTGATAGCAGATTGGGTATTTCTCCAATTTCTCCAATATTTCGGGGATGATGCAGCCAGAAATGAAACAGGTTATTCTCTCAGTGAAGATTACTTTGATATCATCACCGACTTAGACCCTAAATGGGTTGACATCTATCTATTCGTTTCTAACTCCTTGTCTATATATGAAGGTAAGCCTAAAGTAGCTGTAGAATACATGACCCGTGGTACTGATGAACTTTCCCCAGAGATAAATTCCCAAGCATGGCAAGTATGGAGACTCAAAGGGATAGATCAGTTATTATTAGTCGGTGATATTCCTGGAGCTATTCATTCTCACGAAATGGCTGCCAAATGGGTTGAAAATACCTCGTACCAAGACTTAAGAACTCTATTTGCAGACACAGCCAAATTTCTCAAGGACGAGCCAGATAGTAGATTAATCAAATTTAATGCTTGGTTATGGGTATATGGTCAAACAAGGGACCAGAGGGTACAGGAACGCGCTCAACAAGAAATTATCCAACTTGGGGGGAAAGTGGAAATTGGTGAAGATGGGAAAAAGAGTTTTATCTTGCCCGATGTTTCTAAATAAGCGATTTAGTTAAAATTTTTACTATACCATAATATCTCACAAACCAATCAAAAAACCGGGTTTATTTCCCTGATTGTTTTTGTTCAAACCAGGAACTTTTTTTGATAAACCCGGTTTCTGAGTAATATCATGTCCGTTAGCATCGGATTTTTCGGGCACCGTGCGTGTATACAATCAAGGTAAAAATAGCAGAAAAGCTTCTGCCTTCAGCATAGCTGCCTTCCTGTCTCCGAAATGTAACTATTCAACCGGACATGATATAAGTCCTGATACCATTATCTAGTCCGAAGGAACCATTGAGCTTGTAAGCATCTTTCAAATATACTCGCTCCATAAACTTAAACTCTAATTGTAACACCATCTGCTATAGCCTCTGTTTTGAGTCATCAGAGTTTTCTGTTTATTTACAGGACTTACGCAAAGACACTATAATATAGATAATTGGTGCGTTAGCCTAGCTTAACGCACCCTACCAATAGCGTTCATGGTTTTAGTCCTAATTTAATTTGAGTTTGGTTGTAATAGATTTCATATACGGGTAAGCGCAGGCTATCATATAATAGTATGCGTTTGAAGGTATTATATTGTTATTCTCTGATTAGGTCAATCCTCCTTTATCGCTAGAAGATTATCTAGTGAAATTACTATATTTTGCAATAATTTACTGATTTTAAGATTGCCCTCGGAAGAGAGTAACAAAAGAGAAATTTTCTTCATTTAAACCCAACGTATATTTCTTGCTAATCTGAGATTATGTATCCAAGGTTGATGGGCTAACTGTGTAACTGCTTCCGCAGAAAGTTTAGCTGTAAAAGTACATCGTTTATGATTTACACCTCTGACACCAAGTTCTTCTAAAAAGCTGGCTTCTGTTTGCTTTGGCACTTCTGTTGTCCGGACAAATACTTCAATTTGCGGTTTTTGTGATGTTCGGTTTTGATTCAAAGCATTCACTAAGCCTGGATCTAATTTGCGATAATCTTTTAAGTTTTCCATTTTTTCATAGCACTCCTTTTTCAGTTATAGTTATCAGTTATCAGTTATTCAGTTATCAGTTAGCCTCCTGAGTCGGAGCTGCGCTTTTTCCTATAGGGAATGCTCCGCTTTCCATGTCGCGGAGCGAAAGAGTTAACAGCATCTCTGCTTGTTTACGCAGCATTCCGCAGGAAAGCCAGAGGCTGAAAATACTGCAGTTTATTTTTTTCTTTTCCGTCAATCCTCTCCCGAAAAGGTAGAGGTAATTATTCATTATTCATTAATAAAATATCTCAACAAAAGCTGAGTTTATTGGTTTTAAGACTTACACAAAAACTGGGTTTCTTAACATAATTTCCTGATTTGAAAGACCAAAGATTAAGGAAGTCAATTTAATTTTTTGATTGGTTTGTGTAAGTTATGGCTCTGAATTATTGTTTTTTAGATTATGAAATCTAGTTAATAAACCCCTTCAATCTTTACAAAAAACCTAAATTTAGTTAATTTTGGTTTTCTTAATTTATTCTATTTAATAGGTAGTTTAGCATTTTAATTTGGTTTGGTCAAGAGTATGAAATGAAGCTTAAAAATAATACTAAATTTGATTGAGAATAGAGGCTTAAATGTAAAGGTTCTGTAAAAGACAGAAATCAGCCTCCTTAAGAATTAAAATCCGTGGGTTTTTAGCTGAAATCTAAAAGATGATTAAATTTAATCCACAAGCTAGAAACCCCGTTTCTTGGAGATACTAAATTATCACGGCCTATCTTTTTGTATTATGGTTAATTAATCCACAAGCTAGAAACCGGGTTTCTTGGAGATACTAAATTATTACGCCCTATCTTTTTGTATTATCGTTAATTAATCCACAAGCTAGAAACCCGGTTTCTTCGAGAAACCGGGTTTCTTTTTGGAGATAATTATCCATTATTCTGAGGATTTAAGATATTGATAAGTCTTCTTAGACACCCCGCGAATCAACTCTACAGCATCCTGGTCATCATCCGGACGCTTCACCAGTACAGCCAAAAGATAACGCTTGCCATTAACCAAATCAATCATACCAGCATCCGCCAACACAGACTTCAGATTACCTGTTTTGTGAGCAATCACAGCACCTCTACCTATACCCCTAGGTAATAAAGAATCATTCTCAGTTCTCTCCATAATCCGAAATAAGCGATCGCGAGACTTCAGAGATACCAATCCCCCCTGATTTACCTGTGAAATTAAATTTATCAAATCCTTGGGAGTTGTTGTATTAGTTCCCGACAAGTCTGGTAAAGGATTATTAATAACAGTATTCTTTAAACCCCAACTTTGAAACAACTGATTCAAAACATCAGCCCCACCAAGCGCTTCAATTAACATATTAGTTGCTGTATTATCACTAATCACAATCATCTTTGTCGCAGTTTCCAAAGCCGTATATTTGCTACCAGGTTGCCTAAACTGCATATCTCCAGACCCCTCAGCTACATGAGATTCCTCCATTGTTAACATATCATCTAGTTTGATTCTGCCCTGATCTACTGCTTGGAAAAAAGCCATTAATATTGGCAATTTAATCGTGCTAGCTGCAGCAACAGCAGTGTCTCCATTAATATCCACATAAGCACCAGTATCAGTATCAATCAGAAATACTCCTGGTGTTAAATTTGGGTATTTGGCGATGACTGTATCTAACTCTGTTTTCAAAGCTGTAATTTGCCGAGTTTGTTGTACTGCTAAAGGCAGAATAGAAGGAGATTCCCATTCCTGATTTCCCTGTACCTCACTATCTGCTGCCTGAGAAATGGGATTAGAACTAATTCCAGGTTTCAAGATAGATAAGACTGTTCCACCAATCACTGCTATTCCCACACCTAAGATTAACATCCGAGTTGCATACAATAGCAAGGAAGAGGAACGAGAACGATGACGAGTTGTAACTGGCGCTTTTTTAGGCGGTAATGACTCAGAAATAAAAGATTTAGTTTTTTCTGGTCGTTTCCGAGGGCGAGTAGATGGTGTATTTTTTGGTTCTGCGAGCTTCTTTAATCTAGCGAGTTGGTCTATTCTACTACGTTTAGCCCTATGAGACTGAAACTTAGGAATTTCTTGTTTGAAAGCTCTAGGTGTAACAGCTTTCTTTTTAGTAGGGACTGGTCTGAGAAATCTTTGTTCAGAAGTTGGCAGTGGAAACTTAGCTACATTACGCCTTTTTTTTAGAGGTAGCTGCGGTTGCAGCGGTTCAATAGACTCTTTACTTGATTTTTGTGACTGAAAGTCTGATGTAGTAGTAGAAGGTACTACCGAAAGAATTGCTCGATTACGAAAACTCTGAACCACTCCAAATACCTTAATATATAACTATAATTTTATTAACTAATACGATTCCAAGAATATCAAAAGCTAATCCGGCAAAAATAATTTTTTATTTGATTGAATAAATTCAAAATTAGAGGATATTCTCACAATTATTTCTGTTAATTTAGAGGTTTTGATATTTTTAAATATACAGTTCCCTGGCGTATGTAGATGTCACATTTGGTTAATTTATTGGCTGGTTAGCCAATACATTCAAGGATAGCTTTAAATTAATATTTACCATCAAGTTTAATAATAATTGGATGACATCCATAAATATTTTATAGTTTCCTGTACATAGATTATCTTACAAGAGCTGTATGGTAAGTTGAAACCCAACTATAGTCAAACTTGACTAGGTTTCACTATTTTGCTTCAATAAGGGTAGGTTGGGTTGAGGGACGAAACCCAACCACAGTCAAACTTGACTAGGTTTCACTATTTTGGTTCAATAAGGATAGTGCATTAGGACGGGCTTATATAAATCCTAGATAAGCATCAAAGTTCTTGCTAAAACCATGCCCTACCCCATGCACCATTTTAGATGAAACAATGCAGTCGGTTGGGTTGAGAAACCGAAATCGAACAATAGTAAAGCTTTATTAGGTTTCACTATCGTACTGCTACGGGTCAGCAAGGTAAAACCCAACCTATACTTTTAACTGTTTCAGTCTACTACTGGACTTTTATTTGGAATACCCAGACCAGAAAATTAACTATCATGCTGATTATAATTAGAAAGTGCCCAATTAATTTGTCTAATCATTCCCCGTAACATTGCTATTTCTTGAGTGGAAGGATAAGCACGATTGTATAGACGACGGAATTTTTCCATTCTACTAGATGTTGTATGAGGATAAAGATAACCTATTTTCAGCAACATGGATTCTAAATCCTGATAATATGCTTCTAAAATATCTAGGGAGGCTTCTAAATCATGGCTTTGTTGGTTTTGAGAACTATTCTCCTGATTAAGTTGTGCTTGATATAGCTCATAACAACAGATGGCTACTGCTTGAGCCAAGTTTAGAGAAGGGTAAGCATCATCTGATTCAATACGGACAAATCTTTGGGCGTAGTTTAATTCTTCATTAGTTAAACCTCGGTCTTCTCTTCCAAATATTAAAGCTGATGAGTATCCTAGTAGCCAATGTAAGGAATTTTTCGGGTTTTCTAGGTTCGTGGGCAATGAACGGTCTAGAGATGTTGTGGCGATCGCTCTTTGACATCCTTTGAGAGCTTCAGGTAATGTTGGGACTATGGTGGCCTTTTCTAAAATTTCTGCTGCATGAACTGCCATTTTTCGAGCTTCTGGCCCATTATGGTCGCATTGGGGGTTGACCAAAACCAAATTGTAGAAGCCCATATTTTTCATAATTCTAGCTACAGAACCAACATTTAGTGGGCCTTGGGCTTCTACTAAGACTATTTTTATTTGTGTTGATTCTGATTTGACCATATTCATTAATTGATAATTGATAATGGATAATTGATAATTAGGACTTGCTGAAAAAGTCTGTTGGTGAAGGTAGGAAATGGGCAATAGGCAATAGTTACAAGCATTAATTTTTCTACATTTTTCCAATTTTTGTGAGGAAATATCCAGAGCTTTGAAGGTTAATTTAGTAGTTTTTTAGTAATTTTTGTGACTTAAAAAAGCCTTTAAGCTTTATCTGTGAATGGTTTAATATTTAATCATTAAGACTTAATTAAAGAAATAAATTTTCTCTACTTGGTTCAATTCAAGTATGATTTTCACCAAAGGTAATTATCCATGATTAATTATTAATTGTTAATTAGTTTATCCCTACTCCCTGTCTTAATATTAATTCTGCTAATTCACAAAAACCTTCTGCTTCTTTTTTGCTAGTAACATAGACTGGCTGATCATTGAGTTTATCAGCATATTCAAGAACATTTGCCACACCGACTGACAAAGGAAATTTACTTTCTTGAAATAAACTTTCATCATTCGGACTATCACCAACTGTAATAATTTTTTCTGTTGTTAATGCAGAGAAATACTTTGACAAAACTTGCAATAGTCCAGTAGCTTTATCTTGTTCTAAAAGTTTGATATGACATTGCACAGTGCTATAGGTAAAACCATAACCTTTTGTTTCACAAATACCTGCCATTTTTGTTAGTTCAGAAAGACTTAAATCTTGCATATCAAAAGTCCAATCTGTTAATCTAAACTGATTATCAAGAGATGGTTCAATTTGGGGAAATTGACTTTTTAAGTATTGGAAAACTTCAGCTAAATTTTGTCTGTGTAGAGCAATATTTGGAATAGAAGTTAAAATTTCTGGAGCTTCACTATGAAGAGGATAAAATAAACCGCCATTTTCAGCGATCGCTCCAACTATAGGCAAATAATTTTTGATAGCTTGCACCCAACCAGCAGAACGACCAGTAATTACTAATACCTGAATTTTTGATACTGATAACTTTTCTAAAGCTACAAAAATATCGGAAGTAAATTTACCATTTTTAGTTAATGTACCATCCATATCAGTAGCTATAATTTTAATATCTTTGAGGATAGTTTTTGCTATTTCTTTAGAGATAGGAATAAAAGGCATAATCAATATTTTGGATAATAATTTCTCCTCAGCATTTAGCTGTCAGCTATGGCTTTTAATTTTTGATAAAAGCTTTATTATTAGGAGGCTTGCTGACTGCTAATAGTTGAATGCTGATAATTTCTCAATTCTGTAGATTATATATTAATCCTATTCTATTCTTATCAAAAATTTTGCTACTTTATTGGTACAATAATAGAATTAACTAAATTGAGTTGGAATAATTTTATGGATAATACTATCAAATGTGCAGAAGCTTGTGTGAATGGTTGTATTTTAGGCGATCGATGCCCAAATAAGACTTATGCTGAAGGCACTTCTAAATTTATAAGTAATACTTCTTTGGATCAAATGCTAGAAATAGCTGAAGAAGCGGTGAATAAGAAAAGAATGGCTTCTCCTAAATGGGTAATTCCTGAGCTTCCTAAATAAATATACAATTAGGACTTACCCATGAACGCTGGGTAGTGGATTGTTTCATCTTTAATTGTGCATTAGTAGGGGCGGGTTTTCACCAGAATTTTGATGGTTACTCCCAGATTTAGATAAACCCGCCCTCTAGGAAGGTTGGCTACATCATTAAGAGGGGGTTTTCACCAGAATTTTGATGGTTACTCCAATTTTTTATTCCTTAGTTCGGATACCATTGCTCATTCATTAATGCTATAGTTAAATGCTACTAAAAATAACTAAAAAAATCACAAAAATTAGTCAAAAACAAAATCATACTAATTAATAGTATTTAGAAATAAAAAACCTAAGTATAGCAAAATTTTTAACAAGTGATATTGATATTAGTTACACGATATTAATGATTTACAAGGTATATGCTGAAACGTTTGTACTCAGAGCATTCTGCCCTCACGAGTAATATCTTAAATCTTGTCCAGGATAAATGTACCTTACAGGTAAAGGAAAGCACTCTAAGTGTTCCTTAAAACCAAAAATTTTATACTTCATAACAATGGAAAGCGCTGTAATATTCAGCACATAAATATCCCTTAGTTTCCTTTATATTTAATAAGCATTTGCCTATTTATGAGATTGTTAATATGATTAGGAATGATAATTTGATTATCTCCAGAAATAAATTAAGTTTACCATTTATGTGCAACATGAGTTATAATAAAAACGTATAAAACTTATTCAATTATCATTTTTTAATCATCCTAGATTGATTTATTAATACTACTCTCAAAATCATACATAATAATAAATCTCTAGTAAAATTATCAACAAAAAAATAATATGATAAATTTAGATCAAATACCACAGGAACTATCAATTAATGTCAATCTATTATTACAATTTTTAGCTATTGGAGTCTTAGTAATGATTACTATTCTAGGGATTCGTAAGCTACCTGCATTAATGGGAAACATATTATCTACAGAAATTTATCAAGTATATAAAACTGTTATATCCCCAAATAAATCATTAATTGGAATAGTAATCGCTCTAGCAATTTCGGAGATCATTCTTTTAGCTGTCACACCATATTCTGAAGCTTTTATTGTAGAAATAATCTTGAGTTTAATCCTAACTATTACCACTAGCTGGTTAGGTTTTAAATTAACTCAACAATTTTTTGATATCTACTTAATAGAAGCAGCATTTAGAAGTGATCGTAAAGCTAATAGTGACCTATTTATAGTAGGTAAATTTTTAGCGAATTTTGTTATTATTGTTCTAGCTATTATCATTTTTGCTCAAACTCACCAAGTTAATGTATTTGGTTTAATTGCTAGTTTAGGAATAGGAGGTGTAGCAGTTGCTTTTGCTTCCCAAAGTACCCTAAGTCAATTACTTGGTGGAATTGTTCTTTATATAGATAGACCTTTTATAATTGATGACTATATTGGTCTTCCTGATGGTACTTTTGGCAGAGTAGAATCCATTGGTTTACGGTCTACTAAAATTCGATCTTCTGGTAAAGGTACATTAGTTATTATTCCTAATAGCTCTCTAACACAGGTAAGTATTGAAAACTTTTCGGCAGCAAAGAAAGTTATGTCTATGTTATACTTGACATTTTATCGTTATGTAGATATTGAAGAGCAAGCATTAATTCGCCAAGTTATCTTAACAAGTACCAGTGACATATCTGGTATCGATCCGCGTAATACTGATATTACTTTTAAAGATGCACAAAGTTCTGCTTCTCAGGATATAACTCAAGCCCAGATTACATTTTTTATTTTAGGTTCTGGCAAAGTATCTATGAATTTACGTCGTCAAATGTTGGATAATGCTAGTCAAAGAATTACTTTGAAGTTGAAGGAATATGGTATTGCTTTTGATATAGATCAACCCAGTATATATGTCGATTCACCAATTACGGTCTAATACAAAGCTTATTGGTAGTAGACTGATATAACTAAAAATTTAAGCTCTTGTAGAACGATAGTTAAACTCAAAAAACTTCCGTAGGAGATACTAATAACTGATAACTGAAATGACTCCCTGAAAACCGCAAAACAACTTCTTCAGCAAACCCTAAATTAGTTTTAAATAAGCAGCATTAATAGATAATAAGTAGTAGAAGCAAATATAGCAATCTGTGCATAGGTTGTGACAAATCAAAAAGTAGATAAAAAAACTGATAGTCTGACCGAATAATTAAATAATTAAATAATTCGCACCTTGAAGCCTCCCCTTTAAAAGAGAAAAAGCGGTCGTTAGCGCAGCTTCCCGTAGGGAGAGATGGCGAGGTCTCCTCCCCATCTCTAATCGACCAAGAGAAAGTAAATTTTTTCCTTTTATTCAATTATCTCCCTTTTTTGGCTCTGCTTTATAAACATCTTTCTTAATATAAAACTTGACAAAAATAACAAGTTATGGGTAAGTCTCTCAAAGACTTTTTTGGCAGAAAATAGTATTAAAAAATACATTTTTTTGATAGATGTAGACAAAATTCTTCCTCCCCTTCCTCCCCTTCCTCCCATAAGGGTTTCAGGAGTTCCTTATAAGGGATAGCTTTTAGGGAGAGGTAATTATTAATTATCCATTATTAAAATGTTCTCAGTTAAGCCTTCCCAGTTAAGCTTTCCCTAAAAATAGTAAGATTTTCATACACAAATAAAATAGGATTCCTATATGTTTTTATTAAATATAAATAACCAAATAGATCAGATACTTACTTCTTTGGATGATACTAGCATTCCTAAATATTTAATTTTTCTTGTCTTCGCTTTGGGAGCTATCTTAATAGGAAGATATACATCAGTAATATTGAGTATAATTATTAAAAATTTTCTTCCAGATGCAGAGCAAAGAATTATCAATAATTTTCTCGATCCTCTAAAAGAACCTCTTCAACTTGCTGGAACTTGTTTATTAATTTCTCTATCCTCAGCTTGGTTACAAGAATACAAAGAACTCTATAATTTCTTTCATCCAATTATTATTTTTTCTGTAGTTGCTAGTTTAGCATGGTTAGCTTCTCGAATATTTCGTCAAGTTGTGAGAATATATGGAATTGAAATTCTGCGGAAATCTGGCTTAGAAGTTGATGAGTTACTGTTAGTTTTTGAAGCGGTTGTCAACATAATAATTGGATTTATTGCTGTAATAGCTTATGCACAAAGTCAGCAGTTTCCATTAACAGGTTTATTAGCGGGTGTATCTATTGGTGGGGTTGCCATTAGTTTTGCTGCTTCTAAAACTTTGGAGCAATTGTTTGGTACTGTTGTGTTATATTTAGACCGTCCATTTGTTCCTGGAGATTATATTCGTTTCTCCCTAACATCTGGTTATACTCCTCCAGAGGGTGAAACTTATGGTAGGGTGGAATCTATTGGTCTACGGTCTACCAAGATTAGAGTGGCAGCTACGGGTACTTTAGGTATTGTTCCTAATAATCAATTAGCTAATACAGCAATTTTGAATGTTACTCGTGGTAAGAAAGTAATGGTTTTACTATATTTAGATTTTATTAAACAATTAACAGAACGAGAAAAAGCGTTAGTTCAACAGGTTGTTAAAAATAGTACAGATTCATTATATGGTATTGACCCAGGTAGTACGAAAATATTTGTATTTGACCATGAAACTACAGAGAAAAGTCGTGCTAGAGTAACATTCTTTATTTTAGGTTCTAGTGAAAATTCTATTGAGTTAAGGAAGCAACTATTAGAAATTGCTAATAATAATTTTTCTAAGGAACTGAAGAAGTTTGGTATAGAGTTTAATATGCAAGAACCAAATATTTATGTTGATTCTCCAGTTACTATTTAGGGTTCATTTTTAGAGAGATAATGGGTTTTGACAGGAATATTTAAAAAAAAAAGGAAAGAGTAATTAGGGTTTGTTAAAAAAGTCTATTAGTA